>NZ_VHLB01000023.1:0-97005 GCF_006547365.1 Myxococcus sp. AB056
GCCGGGGTGGACGGCTACATCACCAAGGGCGACCTGGTGCGCCAGGACCTGGTGGATGTGGTGCGGCGACTGCTGGGCTGACAGGCCCCTGTAGTGGCTGTACCCCGTCGGCGTAGAGGCGGGATAGGAGCCATGTTGGTTGAGGGTGAGGGCTGGAGTGGGGGAGGCGAGGAGGACCGGTGACGGGGGCCGGCCGGTGGATAGACTGCCGAGCCATCGCGGCGGTGTCGCTCAAACTCACCGCGCTCGAGGGCCAGGCCGATGGGTTACGACGTGAGGTGGGTTCGATACGACGACACGCTCCACACTGCGGCGTTCGTAAAGGCAGCCAGCCAGGAGGCAGAAGCGCGCGGAGGACTCGAAGTCGAGTTCAAACGCGGAGCCGGTGTGACCCGCTTGTTCGTCAAGTTGCCGCGCAGCTCACTCGAGGTGCAACCGGGTGAATCGGAACGGGCCCCGGACGACGGGGAGTGCTGGGGCGAGATCCACTTCAGCGTCATCCCCTCAGCTCAGCGTGGTTTCGAGGTCCTCCGACACTATCCGGATGAGCGAGGTTACATCGCGCTCTCGCGCTCCGGAGACGACGTGCTGATGCTGCGCGACGACGGAGTGGTGAGCCGGTGGGATGGCGTGGCCGTTCACGACGGGCCCCGCGTGTCCGAAGGATACCTCGACGATCTCTGGTCTCCAGAGCCAGGGGTGGCGTGGGTCGTGGGGGACGAGACGTTTCACCTGGGTCCCAGCGGCTGGACGCGCGTGGAGACGGGGGCGGGCGTTCCGCTTCATCGGATCTCCGGCCGCCATGCGCGCGACGTATGGGCAGTCGGAGAAGGGGTGGTCTTTCATTGGGATGGGGCGCAGTGGAGTCGAATCCCTTCGCCCGATTTCGGAGTGGGTTATGGCTTGTGGGTCGACGCCGAGGGGGTCTGGCTTACGGGCTCGAACGTGAAACTGCTTCGGTTCGAAGGCTCGCAAATGGTTCCGCTCGAGATTCCAGGCGGCGTCGGCGCCGAACACTCCTGGTACGAGGCCATCTTCCGAAGTGGCGGCGAGCTCTGGCTTGCAGCGGAAGGCGAATGCGTTCGCTGGAACCGCGGCGGGGCCACGGTGCTCAGGACCGGCGTCGAGGGCCCCTCTGCCTTTGCAGGTACTTCCTCAGACGCGTTGGTCCTGGTGGGGACTTGCACCTCGGCCTCGTGGGACGGCCGCAGTTGGTCGCCAGTCGCATCGCTCACCGAACGGTACGTGGCTGCGTGCGTTTACAGCGATGGTTCAATCCTCGCGTCGAATCCGGATGAAGGGCTCACGCGTCTGGTGCCCAGAGGCACGCACGCCGTGCTCTCTGTCAGCTCCGGCTTCAGTTCCAATCGCAACCTATGGCTTTCGATCGCTGAGTTCGCCGCCGCGATTGCACGTCGCCTGAGCATGACGGTTCAACCTTAGGTCGGCGGTGCCGATGAGGATGGGGTGATTCGGCTCCGGGTTCACCACGACGCCGCCTGCAGCCTCGAACCTGATGACACTGCAGCCGGTCGCGACCTAGCAGGTGCGGCTCACTCCACGGCGAAGTGATAGTTGGAGCCGTATTGGCTGTCGTAGCTCACGCACGAGCTGCGGTCCGTGTTGCGGAACCACATCTCCAGGTGGCGGGCGCCGGCCGGAGCGGTGATGGCCGTCGGTTCGGACCTGCCGGAGCCGGTGACGCCCGTCTCCTGGATGGGGCCGTTGTCGAAGCGGTACTGCGCGACAATCGCCCAGGCCGGGCCGTTGTATGTCGCGCGACACTCGGGCAGGCGGGCCACGTCGTAGTTGACGATGAACTGCTGGCCGGCGCGCAGCGTGCCCGCAATCACCTCGTCCCAGTTCGCGTTGAAGGAGAGGGTCGGCGCGCCGATGGCGAAGTGGTAGTTGCTCCCGTGGTTGGAGTCCCAGGCCTGGCAGCCCTGGCTCGAGATGTCGAACCACATCACCAGGGCGCCGCTCAACCCCGCGGGGAGATGCAGGACGCGCTGCGAGGGGTTGCCGTCCGGCGCGTGGCCGGCCACCCAGAAGCTCACCACCGGGCCGCGGTTCACCTGGACGTGGCCGGTGATGGTCCAGGTCGGGTTGCCGGAGGAGGTGGTGCCCCGGCACTGCGGCAGGCGGCTGATGTCGTAGTTGACGACCACCTGTCCGCCCACGGGAATCAGCTCCACCGACGGCGTCTCGTTCCAATAGCCATCGAAGGTGATGGAGGTGGGGGTGGTCTGCGCCGCGGCCGTGGAGGCCACCAGCAGCAGCGGGAGGAGGGAGGGAAGAAATCGCCGGACCAAGATGCGCTCCTTTCGAGCGGCAGAGGGGTCGGACGGCGGTATCCCGGCTCCCGTGCATCGGGTCAATGGCTTCCCCGCTTATCTATATAGGTTGGAAAAAGCCACATTGAGGGTGCGAGTCGGGCTCGGGCCTCACCACCACGCGGCCTGCGGAGGCACCCCGTCCCTTCGAGGCTCCCGGTGGTCAGCCTTCACCATCCGTGGAGGGAGGAGGACCGGCGGCGCGGGGGCTGGCGACACCGCCCAGGGCAACCTGATGGATGTGGTGCGGCGACTGCTGGGCTGACAGGCCCCTGCATTGGCTATACTCCCGGGCTCGCGCACGGGGTATGGACAGGGCATGGGCAAGAAAGTGTCGGTGCTGGTGGTCGATGACTCCCTCATCTGCCGACAGCTCATCTGCGAGGCGCTGAGCAAGGACCCCGATATCGAAGTCGTGGGCACCTGCGCGGACGGCAAGCAGGCCGTGGAGATGACCAAGGAGCTGCGTCCCCACGTCATCACCATGGACGTGGACATGCCCGTCATGGACGGGCTCACGGCCACCGAGCACATCATGGCCGAGTGCCCCACGCCCATCCTGGTGCTCACGGCGGACCCGCGCTCCCAGGCGCCGGAGCTGACGTACCGCGCGCTGGAGCTGGGGGCGCTCGCCCTGCAAATCAAGCCCGCGATCGACGCCGGGCCGGACGCGTGGAACCTGGTTCGCGAAATCCGGCTGCTGTCCTCGGTGCGTGTCATCCGCCACCTGCGCCGGCCCCAGCGCGGCCCGCTGCTGCCGCCCCGGGTGGCCACGTCGGTGCTGCCGGCGGTGTCCATGGGCGTGGTGGTGGTGGCGGCGAGCACGGGCGGGCCCCAGGTGCTCTTCAAGATGCTGTCGGAGCTGCCCGCGGACTTCCCGGCGCCCATCGTCATCGTCCAGCACATCAACGCCGCCTTCGCGGAGTCCCTGGCGGGGTGGCTGGCCGGGGCCAGCAAGTTGAAGGTGCGGCTGGCGCAGGACGGAGAGCCGCTGATGCCGGGGCACGTCCTCATCGCTCCGCCGGGGCAGCACACCGTCATCCCCTTCCGGGGACGCGTGGGGATCAAGCAAGGCGTGGAGCGGGATGGGCACATGCCGTCCGGCACGGTGCTGCTGGAGAGCGCCGCCCGCACCTATGGCCGGCGCGCGGTGGGCCTGGTGCTGACGGGCATGGGCGCGGATGGCGCGGATGGCCTGCTGGCCATCAAGCAGGCGGGCGGACTGGCGGTGGCGCAGAACGAGGAGTCCTGCGTGGTGTTCGGCATGCCGGGCGCGGCGGTGGAGCGCAAGGCGGTGGACCACCTCATCCACGGTGACGAAGTCGCGGCGACGTTGGTGCGACTGGCGCGGGGAGAGTCCCTCTCGGTGGGGCGCTGAGCCCGGGTGGCTGACGGCGCGCCATGGGCCGGAGTGCGCGCCTTCCTGTCGGCGCGGACGGGGATGGCCCTGAGTGGCCCTCAGGTTCGCCGGCTGGATGAGCGGCTGGCGGCGCGCAGCCAGGGCCTCACGCCGCACCAGTACCTGATGTTCCTCCAGTCCCCGTCGGGCGTGACGGACCTGGAGGACCTCATCGCCGCGGTGGTGGTGAACAAGACGGACCTGTTCCGCGACGAGGTGCAGCTCGCCGCGTTTCGAGCGCAGGTCCTCACTCCACTGGTGGCGAGGAATCGGCGGCCCCTGCGCGTCTGGAGCGCGGGCTGCGCCACGGGCGAGGAGGTGGCCACGCTGCTCGTCCTGCTTGCGGAGGCAGGGGCGGACCCGGACAGCACGGTGTTGGGGACGGACATCGCCGGGGACACGCTGCGCCGTGCGCGGTGGCTGGCCTACGGCCGGGAGCAGCTGCGCCGCGTCCCACCGGAGCTGCGCTCGCGGTACTTCGTCCGGTCCGGCGCGAAAGAAGCCCTGACGCCCGCGCTGCGGGAGCGCGCGAGCTTCCAGTGCCACAACCTGATGGAGTCGCCGTATCCGGTGGCGCCCGGCGGAGGCGGCTTCGACGTCATCTTCTGCCGCAACGTCCTCATCTACTTCACCGCGGAGGCCTTCCAGCGCACCGTGGAGGCGCTCGCGGGGAGCCTGGCGCCCGGCGGCGCGCTGGTGCTGTCCGCGTCCGAGCCGCTGCTCCGGGTGCCGCCAACGCTCCGGGTGCGGCGCGGCGAGCAGGCCTTCTTCTACGTCCGGCCGGAGGAAGGGGAGTCCGAGCCGCCGCCAGCCCCGCTCTCCTGGAACGGCGCTGCGTCATCTTCAAGGAAGCGTGGCATGGCGCTGCCCCCGGGCCGAGCCCCTGAGCGCGCTCGCACCGAGGCTCACCGTGGGCTCTCTGTCCCGGCTCCCCTGGAGGCGGAGGGCGTCCGGGGGCCCGTGGCCACCGCGCCCGAGCCCAGCCCGGAGGCCTGCGCGGAAGCGGACCTCCTCTTCGCCTGCGTGCTGGATGGCGCCGCCTCGGGTGTCTCCGACGCCGTGGCGGAGCAGGACCTGCGTCGCTGCCTGACGCTGGACCCGGACCACGCCGCTGCCCGGTACCTGCTCGGGCTGCTCCTGGAGCAGTGCCGGCGCACCGCCGAGGCTGCCGCCGAGTACCGCCGGGCCTTCCATGCCCTGGAGTCGGGCCGCTCGCGCCCCGTGGCCTTCTTCCTCAACTCCGACCGCCTCCGGGTGGCCTGCGCGCATGCTGCCGAGCGACTGGAGTTTTCCATCCAGAAGCGGTGACCGGCCAGCCGGGCAGGCCTTGGCGGGGGCCTTAACTGGACAAGAGAAGTCCGGACGGGCAGGGCGTTTGCGCCTAAGATGGCGCCCGATGCGAAGCTTGGCGCTGATATCCCTGCTGGCCCTCCCTGGTTGCTTCTATCCCGCTGACCGCGGCCGTGCCCTCGAGGCGAAGGTCGACCGGCTCGGCACCGACTCCGCCCAGATTCAGACGGAGCTGAAGGAGACGCGCGAGCAGCTCGCCGCCACGCTCCCGAAAATCGACGAGAAGGTCGCGGAGGTCACCAAGGCCCTCAAGGGGCTGGACACCGCGGCGCGCCGCAAGGACGCGGACATCGGTGTGCAGTTCCAGAAGACCGTCGAGGACCTCGCCCAGCTTCGTGGCCAGGTGGAGACGTACCTCCACAAAATCACCGAGCTGGAGACGGCGCTGGCCGCGCAGGACCAGAAGCTGGTCTCCATGCAGGGCGAGGCGGCGCTGAAGGAGGCCGAGGCGAAGAAGAAGGCCGAGGAGCTCAAGCGTCCTACGGACAAGAAGGAGTTCCTGGCGCTCGCCAAGGCGAAGGCCAAGGCCGGCGACGTGCTGCTGGCGCGCCAGCTCTACAACGAGTTCATGAAGAAGTGGGCCAAGGACCCGCTGGTGGGGGACGCCCACTTCGGCCTCGGTGAGACGTACTTCTCCGAATCCAAGTGCCGCGAGGCCCTCTTCGAGTACGGCAAGGTGCTGCAGGACTTCCCGAAGGCGGAGTCCGCGCCGGAGTCCTACCTGCGCTCGTCGGACTGCTTCGCCCAGCTGAAGATGAAGGAGGAGTCGCGGCTGGCGCTGGAGGAGCTCATCAAGAGCTACCCGAAGTCCGCCGAGGCGAAGACGGCCAAGGAGCGCATCGCCGAGCTGGACAAGAAGGCGCCCGCCAAGAAGGGCAAGAAGTGAGCCCGCGTCCGGTGAAGCTGGCCGCGCTGGCGCTGCTGCTCCTGCTGCCCCTGGTGGCGGGCGCGGCGCCCAAGCAGCTCGTCCTCCTCTTCACCGGAGACAATGGGGGCGAAGTCGCCCCCTGTGGTTGAAGGCACAACCCCTCTGGCGGTCTGGCCAGACGAAAAGTCGCGATTGAGAAGGAGCGCAAGCAGGGCACGCCCGTGCTGGTGCTGGACGCCGGCAATGCGCTCTTCAAGAGCCGGGACAGCGCGCAGGCCCCGGATGCACGGGCGCGCGCGGAGCTCGTGCTGTCGCAGATGGACGCGCAGGGCACCGCGGCCATGGCCGTGGGCGCGCGCGACCTCGGGTTCGGCGTGGGCTTCCTCAAGAAGCAGACGCGGCAGGCGAAGCTGAAGCTCCTGTCCGCGAACCTCGCGGACGCGCAGGGCAAGCTGCTGTTCCCCGCCTCGTGGGTGACGACGGTGGGCGGCGTGAAGGTGGGCGTGGTGGGCGTCTCTCCCGCCATGGCCAAACCCACCCCGGTGGGGCTGGCCGTTCCGGGCCAGGCGCAGGAGCAGGTGCAGGGCCTGCCGGTGCAGCCCGCCGTGGCCGCCGAGGCGAAGCGCCTGCGTGAGAAGTCGAAGGTGGACCTGGTGGTGGTGCTCGCGGCGGTGCCCCACGCGGAGGCGCTCCAGCTTGCCGACCAGGTGGAGGGCGTGGACTTCGTGGTGCAGTCCCACGAGGGCCGGGGGCAGGGCATCGCCCAGCGGCAGGCCCTGGCCACGGTGATTCCTTCCGGGGCCCGGGGCCGCGAGCTGGCGAAGCTGGTGCTCCAGTTGGAGGGGACGGGCCGCTTCGCCGACGCCTCCGTACAGGAGCGCACGCGGCAGCAGCTGCGCCTGCTCGAAGGCAACCTCACCCGGGCGAAGGCGCGGCTGGCGGGGACCCAGGATCCGGCGGAAAAGCAGCCCCTGGAGGCGACGATTGCCCGCCTGGAAGCCTCGCGGGCGGCCTACCAGAAGGATCTGGCCGGCGGCGCAACGGACGCCGGGCGCACGCATCTGTTGTCGTACATCCAGCTTGGCAGTGACGTCCCGGCGGATCCGGTCGTCCAGAAATGGGTGGAACGCGTCGAGCCCCCCGGCTCGGCGGCCCATTGAGCCGTGCTGGCCTTGTGAAGCGGTCCAAGCGCCATTATAAGCGCCGACCATCCCTCAGCGCCGGACCTCCTACCCGTCAGCGGGTGGGGGCAAGGCATACTGGAGCGTGTCATGAAGCCTGAAATCCATCCCGTCTACCCGCCGTCCCGCGTGACCTGCATGTGCGGCAACGTCGTGGAGACGAAGTCCACCCGCGGCTCGTTCTCGGTGGAAATCTGCTCGAACTGCCACCCCTTCTTCACGGGCAAGTACAAGCTCGTGGACACGGCCGGCCGCATCGACCGCTTCCGCAAGAAGTACGGCGCGTCGCCGACCTCCGCCAAGAAGGCGTAGGCCGCGGGGGCCACACACGGGCCCCGCAACAGTCCAGGCAGTACCCGTCGAGCAGGGTGTCGGAGGGCCTCCACGAGAGGCGCTCCCGCCCTGCTCGCGGCGCTTCTACGGCCTGAATCACCCGTCAAGTTTCAGGGTGCTACAGGCCAGAAATTAGACGTAGCACCGAAGCGACCGCACAGTCCGCCGCGTCCACGACGAAGAGTCCGACGGAGGCGAGATGTCCGCGCATGCTGCAGCAGCCCCTTCCCTGAAAGTCGTCCGCCGTTCGCTCAACGAGAGCGTCTACGCGAAAGGGGAGGCCTATACGCTGCTGCACGGCGACAGCCTGGAGCTGATGTCGCAGTTCGAGCCCCAGACGTTCGACATGATTTTTGCCGACCCGCCGTACTTCCTCTCCAACGGCGGCACCACCTGCAAGGGCGGCAAGCGCGTCTCGGTCGCCAAGGGCGGCTGGGACGTGTCGCGCGGCGTGGAGGAGGACCACAAGTTCACCACCGAGTGGCTCGCGGCCTGCCAGCGCCTGCTCAAGCCCACCGGCACGTTGTGGGTGAGCGGCACGCAGCACGTCATCTTCAACGCCGGCTTCGCGATGCAGAAGCTCGGCTACAAGCTGCTCAACACCGTCACCTGGTTCAAGCCCAACGCGAGCCCCAACCTGGCGTGCCGCTACTTCACGCACTCCACGGAGCTGCTCATCTGGGCCTCGCCGAAGTCCGGCGGCAAGCTCCAGCACACGTTCAACTACGCGCGCATGAAGGCGGAGAACGGCGGCAAGCAGATGCGCGACGCCTGGGCGCTGCCGCCCTCCGGTGACGCCGAGCTGACGGCGGACGGCGAGGGCCGGATGTGGACGCTCACCGTCCCGCGCGGCGGCGAGGAGAAGGCCTTCGGCAGCCACCCCACGCAGAAGCCGGTGGCGCTGCTGGAGCGCATCCTCGAGGCGAGCTGCCCCCCGGACGCGCTCGTGCTGGACCCCTTCAACGGCAGCGGCACCTCGGGCGTGGCGGCCCTCAAGCTGGGCCACCGTTACGTGGGCATCGACATGGACGAGAAGTACCTCGCCCTGTCGGAGAAGCGCCTGAACGCGGCGGCCTCGAAGTAGTCCCGTCCTGCTCGCGCGTCCTCAGGCGCGCGAAAGGATGAGCTCCACGCCCTGACGGGCGATGGGGTGGTAGCGCTCCCCGTGCTTCTTGAAGAGCGCGCGCGCCAGACTCCGGTGCGCATGCGACGCGGAGAGCACCCCGTACAGCGGCTTGAGGTACTTCATCCGGCCCACCTCGCCGAGGAACGTCTCGGTGCGAGCCACGGCCGGCTCCCAGTCCGCGCGCAGCGCCACCACCAGCCACGCCACCAGCACCTCCGAGTTGCGGCTCTCGGTGAGGCTGAAGCGCGCGTCGAGTTGCTGGATGACGTCCCGTGGAATGTCCCAGGGCAGTGACTCCAGGTAGAGCTGCCACTCGGCCGGCGTCCAGTCCTTCGCCTGCTCTGGCGTGGGCACCTTGCCGCGCAGCGCGTCCATGGCCTCCAGCCGCAGGGAGCGCGGTGACGGCGCCCCGGGGGGCACGCCGGGCCGGTGCAGGTACGCCTCCGCGTCCACCTTGGTCAGCACGCCGGGCAGCTCCTTCTCCGCGAAGGCGACGAACTCCTCGGTGGTGAGCGCGCGGAAGCGGTAGGTGGCCAGGTAGCGGCGGAGGAACTCGTCGAAGGCGGGCCGCCCGGCCGCGTCCTCCATGGCGCGCAGCAGCAGGTAGCCCTTCTCGTAGGGAATCTGGGAGAAGGCCTCGTCCGGGTCCACGCCGGCCAGGTGGGTGCGCAGCGACGTCAACTGCGGGTGCGCGCGGAAGTGCTGCAGCGCGGAGTCCAGCGCGCGGCGGCCCAGCGCGCCGTGCAGCGCCGACACTTCCGGACCCTCCAGGACCTCCAGGATGCGGCGCTCGGCGAAGACGGTGAAGCCCTCGTTGAGCCAGAAGTGCTCCGCGGAGGCGTTCGTCACCAGGTTGCCCGTCCACGAGTGCGCCAGCTCGTGCGCCACCACGTTGACCAGGCTCTTGTCGCCGGTGATGAGCGTGGGCGTGAGGAACGTCAGGCGCGGGTTCTCCATGCCGCCGTAGGGGAACGAGGGCGGCATGGTGAGCAGGTCGAAGCGCTCCCAGTCATAGGGCCCGAAGAGTGACTCGGCGGCGCGCAGCATGTCGTCCACGCCGGAGAACTCCTCCGCCGCGTCCTCCAGCAGCTCCGGCTCCGCCCACACGCGCGAGCGCGGCCCCAGCTCCTTCGGCGCCAGGCTGCCCACCGCGAAGGCCAGCAGGTACGGCGGCACCGGCTGGGGCATCTCGTAGTGCTCCTCCGCCTCCACGCCGTGCTCCTCGCGCCGCAGGAAGCTGGCGGCCATGACGGCCTTGAGCGCCTTGGGAATCCGCAGCGACGCGGTGTAGCGGATGCGGATGCGCGGCGTGTCCTGGAGCGGCACCACGCTTCGGGCGTGGATGGCCTGGCACTGGCTGTAGAGGAAGGGGTGCTTCCCTCCGGCTGTCTGGGAGGGCGTCAGCCACTGGAGCGCGCTGGCGTGCGGCGCCGTGCGGTAGCGCACGGTGAATTGCCGCAGCCCCACCGGCAGCTCGATGCGCAGCCGGCTGCCGAGAATCGGCTCGGAAGGGGAGAGGATGTAGGGCAAGGGACGACCCGCGGCGTCGACGACGTCACGGATTTCCAAGTCCCGGGTATCCAGGTCCAGCGGCCCGGCCGAGGCTTCCTTGAGGGTGTGGGTGACCTCCGCGTGCAGCCGCTGCGTCTTGAAATCGACGCGGGCCCTCCAGTCCAGGGTTTCCGTCTCAGGCTGCGTGCTGTCGTTGTACGAGTGCGGGTCGAGGCGAGCCATGGAGGGCCGGTATCTAGTCGGCTTGTCCTCTGGTGGCGAGTGTCCTGGCCGTCCGAACCGATTGACTTTCGGGTCAATCGCCTACATTTGTGCAATCCCCTCCTTCCCAACAGGGAGCCTTTTCCACATGACGACGCGGATCCGCAAAGTGGCTGTGCTGGGCGCCGGAGTAATGGGCAGCGGCATCGCCGCGCACCTGGCCAACTCGGGCGTGCGCGCGCTCCTCCTGGACATCGTTCCGCCCAAGGCCGCGCCGGGCGAGGACACCTCCTCGAAGGCGTTTCGCAACAAGTTCGCCCAGGGCGCGCTGGCCAACCTGCGCAAGCAGAAGCCGAGCCCCATCGTCTCTGGTGAGGTCTTCACCAACATCGAGGTCGGCAACTTCGAGGACGACCTGCACCGCATCGCCGAGTGCGATTGGGTGGTGGAGGTGGTGAAGGAGGACCTGAAGATCAAGCAGGACCTTTTCGCCAAGGTGGAGAAGCTCATCCGCCCGGGCACCATCGTGTCGTCCAACACCTCCGGCATGTCGATTGTGGGGATGACCGAGGGCCGCGGCGCGGAGTTCAAGAAGAACTTCCTCGTCACGCACTTCTTCAACCCCGTCCGCTACATGAAGCTGCTGGAGCTGGTGGCCGGCAAGGAGACTGCCCCGGAGGTGCTCAAGACGCTGCACCGCTTTGGCGAAGAGGTGCTGGGCAAGGGCATCGTCTACGGCAAGGACACCACCAACTTCATCGCGAACCGCATTGGCGTGTACGGGATGATGCGGACCATCGCCGCCATGGACAAGGCGGAGCTCTCCATCGAAGAGGTGGACAAGATTTTCGGCCCGGCCATGGGCCGTCCCAAGTCCGCCGTCTTCCGCACCGCGGACATCGTGGGCCTGGACACGTTCACCCACGTGGCGAAGAACTGTTACGACACGCTGACGCACGACGAAGAGCGTGACGTGTTCGCCAGCCCCGCCTTCCTCCAGAAGATGGTGGAGAAGGGCATGCTGGGCGACAAGAGCGGCGGCGGCTTCTACAAGAAGCAGGGCAAGGACATCCTCGCGCTCGACCTGAAGACGCTGGAGTACCGGCCGCAGGCGAAGGTGCGCTACGAGTCGCTGGGCGCCGCGCGGGACATCGAGGACGTGCGCGAGCGCGTGGCCTCGGTGATGAACGCCGAGGACAAGGCCGCCAAGTTCGCCGAGGGCGTCACCCTGGACGTGCTGGCCTACACGAGCCGCCGCATCCCGGAGATCGCCGACGACGTGGTCAACGTGGACCGCGGCGTGCGCTGGGGCTTCGGTTGGGACCTGGGGCCCTTCGAGGTCTGGGACGCCTACGGCGTGAAGAAGGGCGTGGAGCGGATGAAGGCCCTGGGCCTGAAGCCGGCCGCGTGGGTGGAGGAGATGCTGGCCGCGGGCCGCGCGTCCTTCTACGGCGTGGAGAACGGCAAGGACACGTACTGGGACATCCCCACGAAGTCCGTGAAGGTGGTGCCGGAGAACGCCCGCACGCAGCGCGTGGAGTACCTCAAGCGCGGCAACAAGAAGATCGCCGGCAACGACGGGGCCACGCTGTGGGACATGGGCGACGGCGCGACGCTGCTCGAGTTCCACACCAAGATGAACTCCATCGATGACCAGATCATCGAGATGATGAACACCGCGCTGGACGAGACGGAGAAGAACCACAAGGGCCTCGTCATCGGTAACGACGGCTCCAACTTCTCCGCGGGCGCGAACATCGTGGCGCTGCTGTGGGCGGCCAAGAGCGGCGAGTTCGAGTCCATTCGCAAGCTGGTGACGGGCTTCCAGGCCGTCAATCAGCGCATGCGCTACAGCCCGGTGCCGGTGGTGACGGCGCCCTTCAACCTCACGCTCGGCGGCGGCGCCGAGGTGACGATGGGCGGCAACGCCATCCAGGCCAGCGCGGAGCTGTACATGGGCCTGGTGGAAGTGGGCGTGGGCCTCATCCCGGGCGGCGGCGGCAACATGCAGCTGCTGCGCAACGTGTACGGCCCGTTCGGCACGGACAAGGACTTCGACTTCTTCCCCTTCCTGAAGAAGATCTTCCTCACCATCGGCATGGCGAAGGTCGCCACCAGCGCCGAGGAGGCCCGTGAGGCGGGCTTCCTGACGCAGGCGGATGGCATCAGCGCCAACCGGGACTTCCTGCTGTCCGACGCGAAGGCCCGCGTGCTGGGCATGGCGGACGCCGGCTTCAAGGCGCCCCGTCCCACGCGCTTCCGCCTGCCGGGCACCAGCGGCGCGGCCACCATCGACATGATGCTCTACGACATGGAGCTCAACGGCCAGGTGAGCGCGCACGACCGGAAGATTGCCCAGAAGCTGGCGAAGGTGCTGACGGGTGGCAACACCAGCCCGTCGCTGCTCGTGACGGAAGAGCGCTTGCTGGAGCTGGAGGCGGAGGCCTTCCTGAGCCTGTGCGGCGAGGAGAAGACCCAGGACCGCCTGCAGCACATGATCGAGAAGGGCAAGCCGCTGCGGAACTGACGGCCGGCCAGTATCCATAGGCTACTGAACCTGAGATTCGCTGAATGCCCGGGTGCCCCCCGGGCAAGGAGACATCAAAATGGCTGGTCGAGTCGTGATTGCCAGCGCGGTCCGCACGCCCTTCACCCGCGCGCACAAGGGAGAGTTCAAGGACACCCGGCCGGATACCCTGGCCGCTGTCGCCATCAAGGAGGCCGTTGCCCAGGTCCCGGGCCTGAAGCCGGAGGACATCGGTGACGTCGTCCTGGGCTGTGCCATGCCGGAGGCCGAGCAGGGCATGAACGTGGCCCGCGTGGCCACGCTGCTGGCGGGCCTGCCCGTCACGGTGCCCGCGATGACCATCAACCGGTTCTGTTCCTCCGGTTCGCAGGCCATCGCCCAGGTGGCCCAGGCCATCCAGGCGGGGATGTACGACGTGGGCATCGGCGGTGGCACCGAGTCCATGACGATGGTCCCCATGGGCGGCAACAAGGCGAGCGCCAACCCCGAGGCCATGGAGCGCCTGCCGGAGATCTACACCTCCATGGGCGCCACGGCGGAGAACATCGCGTCGCGCTACGGCGTGTCGCGTGAGGACTCGGACAAGTTCGCCGCCGAGAGCCAGCGCCGCGCCGCCACCGCGCGCGAGCAGGGCAAGTTCAAGGAGGAGATCGTCCCCGTCACCACGACGTACTACGACGACGACGGCGTGGCGCAGAACGTCACCGTCACGGTGGACACCATCCTCCGCCCGGAGACCACGCAGGAGGGCCTGGCCAAGCTGCGCCCGGCCTTCAACCCCAAGGGCGTGGTGACGGCCGGTAACGCGTCGCCGCTGACGGACGGCGCCGCCGCCGCGGTGGTGATGAGCGAGGCCAAGGCGAAGGAGCTGGGCGTCAAGCCGCTGGGCTACTTCATCGACGCCGCGGTGGCGGGCGTGCCCCCGGAAATCATGGGCATCGGCCCGGTTCCCGCGGTCCGCAAGCTGCTGGAGAAGAATAAGCTCAAGGTCGAAGACATCGACGTCTTCGAGCTGAACGAGGCCTTCGGGGCGCAGGCGCTGTACTGCGTGCGCGAGCTGGGCATCCCCGCCGACAAGGTGAACCCCAACGGCGGCGCCATCGCCCTGGGTCACCCGCTGGGCGTCTCCGGCGCGCGCATGGTGGCCACCATCCTGCGTGAGCTGAAGCGCCGCAACGGCCGCTACGGCGTCGTCTCCATGTGCATCGGCGGCGGCATGGGCTTCGCCGCACTCATCGAGGCGCCCAAGTAGTCACCGCTTCGACGTGAGCCACTGATTCAAGCACGGGCCTCGGGGGAAACCCCGGGGCCCGTGTCGTTTCGGGCTCAGCGCGCCGCCGTGGCTTCGTCCGGGTCGTCCACCGGTACGCCGGCCAGGCGAAGCACGCGCAGGGCGTTGGTGGTGTCCACCACGCCTTGGCGCAGCTTGTAGTCGAACATCATCTTCCCGGCCTCCAGGTGGTCCCGGAAGTGGACGTTGACGACATGGGCGCCCGGCTCGTCCGCGAGCACCGCCAGGGACAAGTCGTGCGTCGTCACCGCGCCAATGGCGCCGGTGCCCAGCAGCAGGCGCAGCACCTCGCGCGAGGCAATCTGCCGCTCGCGGGTGTTCGTCCCCAGGAGGATTTCGTCCAGGAGGAACAGCACCTGCCCGCGCGCGGCCTGCGCCGCGTCCAGCACCGCCTTGATGCGCTGCACCTCCGCGTAGAAGTAGGAGACGCCGCGCTCCAGCGAGTCCTTCACCCGCATGCTGGTGAGCGTCTGGAGCGGTGTCAGGCGGAAGTGCTTCGCGCTCACCGGCGCGCCGGCCAACGCGAGCACCACGTTGGCGCCCACCGCGCGCATCAGCGTCGTCTTGCCGCTCATGTTGGAGCCGGTGATGAGCAGCGCGTGCCGGGGGCCGGGCAGGGACACGTCGTTGGGCACCGGCGCGTCCAGCAGCGGGTGGCCCAACGCCGTCGCCTCCACACAGGGGCCATTGGCCGCCAAGACGGGCCAGGTGAAGTCCGGCCGGTCATGGGCGAGGCCCGCGACGCAAGACAGGGCTTCCAGTTCGGCCAGGGCCTCGAACCACTGGCGCAGCTGCTTGCCGTGGGCCTCGCGCCAGCGCTCCAGCGCGAAGTGCGCGTGGATGTCCCAGAGCGTGAGCCAGTGAATCAGCGGGTGGAACTGGTGGCGCTTGAACTCGATGAAGGAGAACAGCCGGCTGAAGCGCTTGAAGTGCTCGGACACGGGCGGCTGGCCGGGCTGCTGGAGGCCGGCCTGGAGCGTCTTCAGGCGCGGGTGCTCGAAGCGCTGGGCCTCCACGCGCTCGAAGATGGGGGCGTAGCGCACGAAGCCGCGCTCACCCACCTCCACGCCTTCGTCCATGACCTTCAGCGGGCGGCGGGTGATGACGGCCACGCCCAGCTGCGCGGCCAGGCCCACCCAGAAGGCTGACTCCGGCAGCACCTCGAACTTGCCCAGGACGTAGACGGCCAGCGTCACCAGGGGCAGCACCACCGCCACCGGTCGGGCCCACCGGATGGCGTTGAGCTGCGGGCCCAACTCCGCCCACTGGATGAACAGCGCCGGGTCCGCCTTCTCGCGCGAGGCGTCCCGCGCGTCCACGCAGAGGTCCTGGCGGAAGTCCAGGTTGGGCGCCAGCTCGCGCGCGGCGCCCTGTCTGGCTTCGACCTCCTGGGCGGACGCGGGGGCGGAGAGCCACGCCGCCAGCCGTTCCTCGCCTGCGCGCGTGGCCGTCTCGTTGAGGAGCTGGAAGAGGCTGCCCTGGCCGAAGACATCCAGGTCCGGGGTGTACAGGTGACTGGGGGACAGGAAGCGTTCACCGCGCTCGGTGAAGTCGTGCCAGCCGGGCCCCAGCCGCGCCAGTCCGCGTTCGTTGAGTGTCACGTACAGCTTCGCCCGGGCCTCGCGGCGGAAGACCTGGTGGTGGAGGACGGCGAGCACGCCGTAGAGCAGCAGCGCGGCGGCGCTGGCCCACCACCACACCTTGGGCAGACGCCCCGCCAACACGAAGCCCGCGACGCCGGCCGCGGCCAGGAAGGCGAGTGTTCGCAAGTTGGCGTAGCGGGCGCTCACGCGGTCCAGCGCGGTCAGCTCCGCCTGCGCGGCGGCTCGGCGCTCGGTGTACGTACGATGCGGGGATGGGGGCTCGGCGGTGGCGGACACGATGGGCACGCATGCTGCGGTCGCGCGGCGTCCAGGGCAAGCGGCAGGTGCAAATGCGTGACGCCGGGTCGACGGAGGCCTGGCCAACACCCCATTTCCTGGCCTGATTCATGTCAGACCCGGCGCGTAGATTTGTCCTCGTCGGCGGTCACGAGGGGGCACCGGAATGAGCACGTCAGTCATTGATAACCGCGTCGAAATCGTCTTCAGCTTTGACACCACCGGCAGCATGTATCCGTGTCTTGCACAGGTGCGGAAGAAGCTGCGGGGCACCGTGTCCCGGCTGATGAAGGAGATTCCAGGCATCCGCATTGGAATCATCGCCCACGGGGACTACTGCGACGCGGGCTCCACGTATGTCACCAAGATACTGGACCTGACGGACGACGAGAGCGCCGTGGTCCGCTTCGTGGACCGCGTGGAGCAGACGGGCGGGGGCGATGCGCCCGAATGCTACGAGTTCGTACTGCATCAGGCGCAAAGCCTGTCCTGGACAGTCGGGTACACGCGGGCGCTGGTCTTGATTGGCGACGACGTTCCCCACGGGCCTGCGCAGAATCCACACAAGCTGGACTGGCGCAAGGAGGTGGCCGCGCTGGGGAAGATGGGCATCCCCGTGTATGGCGTGCAAGCCCTGGCGCGCCGTCACGCGACGGCCTTCTACAAGGAGCTGGCGGAGAAGTCGGGCGGCTTCCACCTGAGCCTGGACCAGTTCGCCCACGTCACCGACCTGCTGCTGGCCGTCTGCTACAAGCAGTCCTCGGACGCGCAGCTTCAATCGTTTGAGCAGGAAGTGGTGCGTGAGGGCCGCATGAGCCGCGGCCTCAACGTGATGTTCAGCACCATGCTTCAGCGCACGGCGCCGCCGCTCTACGGGGAGGCGGACCTGCGCGCGGTTCCACCGGGCCGCTTTCAGGTGCTGGACGTGGACCGGACCCAGCCCATCAAGGACTTCGTGCAGGAGAACGGCCTGCGCTTCAAGACGGGCCGGGGCTTCTACGAGTTCACCAAGACGGAGACCATCCAGGGCCGCAAGGAAGTGGTGCTGATGGACCGCAAGACGGGTGACCTCTACAGCGGCGAGCGGGCCCGCGAGATGCTCGGGCTGCCGCCCGGGGAGACGGTGCGCATCCGGCCCGCCAGCCTGGAGAAGTACGTCGTCTTCGTGCAGAGCACTTCGGCCAACCGGAAGCTGATGGGGGATTCGAAGTTCCTCTACGAGGTCGAGGACTGGGATGGCGCCCGGTCCGCCGCAGCATAGCGGCTCCCTCGCGTCAGTCGCCGTCGTCCGGCTCCATGTCGGCCTGCCGGAGCTCGATGAAGTGCAGCGTTCGGGGCGCCTCCGTGCCGGAGAGGACGTCCTGGGCCAGCTCCAGGCGGAAGCGGTGGGGCGGAGCTGCCGGCGTGACGGTGAAGGCCGTGCTCCGTTCGGGCGCGCCCTTGGGTTGGACGCGGAGCTGGTCGTCGAACGCGGTGTACTGGAAGGCGTGGACCCGGCCATCGGTGCCCTGCCGCTCCAGGGTTCCGCCTTCATAGAAGTAGAAGCGCTCGGTCGCGGGGTAGCGTTCGGGGGCCGCGATCCACTGCGCCACGCTCTGTTCCGTTCGCGCCGGGTCGAAGAGGAGCCGCTCGGCGGGCGAGGCCGCCCCAATGGGCGTGTCGCCAGGCGCTTGCTGTCGTTCGAGCGCCGCGTCCAGGTGTCGCAGAACGTCCGGGTCGCGTTCGGTGGCTTGATGGTCGCGCAGGGTTTGCAGGGCCTCCGGGCTGGCCTCGAGGCCCAGGGCTCGCACGGCCATCCGCCGGACCTCGGGCACGGAGTCCTCGAGCGCAAGCCGCAGGGCTCGGTGGGCCACCTCCGGGCGGCGGTTCATGAGGGCCAGGGCAACGGCCTTCCGTGTTTCCGTGTCGGGGGCGCCTCGCAGGCGCTCCAGCAGCACGGTCGTTGCGTCGGGCGGCGCGACGTCCGAAGCCCAGGCGATGATGGCGGCGCTCCGGACGCGGGGGGATTCATCTGAGAGCGCCTGGCGAAGTGCCTCCCAGGCTTCCGGACCCCCGAGTCCGCCGAGCGCGGCGACGAGGTCCGCCCGTTCATCTTCGTCGCGTGTCCGGGCCAGCATCTCCAGCAGGGTGGGCGTCGCACCGGTGCAGCCGAGCCGTTCGGTGGCGAAAATCGCCCTTCTGCGGAGCGAGGCGTCGGAGTCGGTCAGGAGCCGGCACACGGGCTCGCATGTGCTGGCGTCACGCCGAAGGATGAGCGCCTGAAGCGCCTGTGCGCGGACGGGTGGTGAGGACGATGCAGCGAGCAGCGGGACGAAGACGCTGGCGGGTACGTGCGCGCGATAGGTCAGCGTGCGGAGGGCGTGGAGTTGTACGTTCTCGGAGGCATCCGTGAGCAGGTGGATGAGCAGGCCCTCTGTCGCTTCGCCTTCTCGCGCGACCAGGTCAACCGCCGCGGCCCTGATGGTGGAAGAGGCCGAAGCCAGGCCGAGCCGAGCCAGGGCGCCGGATTCGGGGAGCCCCAGCCGTTGCGCGGTGGCGAGCGCGTTCAGCTTCTCCGCCTCCGGAGCTCGTTCGAAGCGATCGAGGAAGAGGTCGCTCGCGGCCGCCGGATTCATCCTCGCGAGCGAGTCCATGGCGGCGTACTGCACGGAGGGCTCGGTATCATCCAGCGCCTCCTGGAGGCTCCGCCAGTCCGCGGCGTCCTGTGCGCTCGCCAGCACCCGGGCCGCCAGGGCTCGGACGTCAGCCGCTGCGTCGCGCAGCGCGAGCCGGGCCAGGGCATGGGCTTCGGGTGACGCCAGCTCCCGGAGCACTCGCAAGGCCGTGGTCTTCTCCGAAGTGGTGCCCGACGCCAGGGCGTCCCGGGCGACCTGCGTGAAATCCGCTCGCGCGAGCAGTGCGTCGAGGTCTTCCCGCGTGCTCCGGGTGGGTTTCGTGGCCACCCAATGCAGCAGCGCCCATGTCGACAGCGGTGAGCTCACGGCACCGCCGTCATGCGCGTGGCGAGAAGGCTGCGGGAGGACACCTGAGTCCGGTTCATATGGCGCGTGAGAATGGCTGCTCCTTGTCGTCGCGTGCTCCTGAATCCGGCGTCACATTCCATGGAAGCATCGGGAGGCCGACGTTAGCGTGCGTCCGTGCGCGTCTGGGTGACATTGCTACTGGTGTGCGCGGGCTGTGGCGCCTTCGAGTTCCACCCCTATGAACTCCGGGGACCCCACCGGGACTTGCATGCGCGTTCGCTCGAACGGCTGTTCGAAGCGGAACCGAAGCAGGCCTTTCGCTTCGCGGTGGTGGGCGACATGCAGTTGTTCCTGGATGACTCCGCGGCGGCGATGCGGGACCTGGAGCAGCGCGGCGTCGACTTCGTGGTGCAGATGGGCGACCTGACGGAGTTCGGCAGCACGCAGGAGTACGAGTGGGGCGTCGAGCTGCTGTCCCGCTTGAAGGTCCCGTTCTTCGTGGTCATGGGCAATCATGACGCGCTGGGCATGGGGCAGAAGCTCTACCGGCGCACCTTCGGACCGGAGTCCTTCTCCTTCACGTATTCAGGCACGCGCTTCGTCTTCTTCGACTCCAACTCCCGCGAGTACGGCTTCCCGGGCGACATCCCGGACCTGCAGTGGTTGAAGACGGCGCTCACGCCGGAGCCCGCGGTGCTGAATACCTTCACCTTCTCCCACGTGCCTCCTGGGAACGGGGACTTTGACGATGCGCTCGTCGCGCCCTTGGTGAAGCTCCAGCAGAAGAAGGGCGTCGCCATCTCCTTCCACGGCCACGTCCACCAGTACCACGACGTCCATGCGCACGATGTCCGGTACGTCACCACCGATTCGATGAAGGGCCGGAGCTACCTCAAGGTGGACGTCGATGGCACCTCGGTGCAGGTGCAGAGGGCCACCTTCTGATGGCCGCGCACGGGAGTCTCCGCGCCTCGCTGCTGGCGGCGCTGCTGTTGGTGGCACGGGAGTCGCGGCCGGAGCCGGCGCACGAGGCGTCACCCTGGTACGTGCCCGACCATGCGGCGATGCAGTTCGCGGGCGCCATCGGCTTTCTCTCCGCGGGGCCGGGCTGGAGCTTTCTCGACGACACCGTGGAGGCCGCGCTGCTGGTGGGCTGGGCGCCGCCCGCGCTGGCGGGGGAAGACTTCTTCACCTTCACGTTGAAGGGGCAGTGGCGGCCCTTCCTGCTCGATGTGGAGGGGTGGACCGTCCGCCCGCTCATGGTGGGCGCGATGCTCAGCTACACCGCGGGCGACGACTACTTCGCGGGCCTGCCCAGCCGTTACGACCGGGGCTACTACTGGTTCCGCACCGCCATCCGGCCCGCGCTGCTGCTGGGCGCCAGCGTGGGGCGTCCGGTGGAGGCGCTGAACCTCCGGTTCGTGGAGGGGTACTTCGAGCTCGTCGCCACCGACTACCGGCTGGTGCAGTTCGTCCGCAATCCCGCCACCGTGAACGTCGAGCTCTTCACGCTGGCCCTGGGCGTGAAGCTCCGGTTCTGAAGCGGCGCGTGTGAGCACCGCCCCAGGGCCTGCCGCGAGGTTCCGTCAGGGCACGTCCGTGGCCGTGGCGGAGTCGGGGAGCGTCGACTCCGACGTCCCTCTCAGCCGGCGGAGGATGCGCGGGGCCTCGGCAGCGAGGCGCTCCTTGCCATCGGCCAGGGGACGGTCGCGCAGGTCGGTGATGACAGTGCCGGGCCGTCCCGCGCCGAAATGGACCTTCAGCCCCTGGCCGATGAGCGCGTAACGCGCCTCCCAACCCACGGTGGTGAGGAGGTATCGCTGCGGGTCCGGCCGGGACATGGGAATGCCGTCACCCAGCATTGCCGGGCTGTGCGTGTCTCCCAGCAGGTCGAAGATCGTGGACACCACGTCGATGTGTCCGGTGACGGCGTCGACCTGGCCCACGGGAAGCTGGTCGTCGAACACGAGCATGGGCACGTGAAGCTGGGAGGCGGTCACGTCGCTGGCGTGGCCTACGCGGCCGTGCTCACGGAACTCCTCGCCATGGTCGCCGGTGAAGAGCGTCAGCGGACGCGTGCCGCGCAAGCTCTCGATGCGCGCCAGCAGTTCCTCGACCTTGGTGTCCACTTCGTAGGCCGCGTTCCACGCGCGAGCCTTGAGGTGCTCGGGAGGCACGCGTGCCGTGGAGAGTCCGCCCTTGCCATTCCAGGCGGGCGAGAAGACCTCGGAGCGCGGCGGGTAGTCGTAGTCGAAGTGCGTGCCGGCGAAGAACACGAACAGGAACAGTGGCTTGTCCTGAGGCGCGGCCTCCACGGCCGCCAGCGCGTCGCGGACCATGGCTTCGTCCCGCAGGTGGCTGCGGCCCGTGTAGTCCGTGCGCAGGCCTCCCGTCACGTCGCGGAAGACGGTGTCCTTGAGGCCCATCCAGTCAACGGAGGACGCGGCGAAGAAGAACTGCTGGTAGCCATTGTGGGCCAGCGCGGGGAAGAGGAGGGGCGTGCGGCCCGCGCCCACCACGGCATTGCGGCGCTGGGCCTCCAGCCCGAAGAACATGCTGAACAGCGAGTAGTCCGTGGAGCTGGCCGCGCTGTGGTGATGCAGGAAGCGCGTGCCGCTCTGCGCCCTGCGCCACATGTTCGGCATGACGTCGGCGGTGAAGAAGTCGTCACGCAGGCTCTCCACCAGGACGACGACGATGTCGGGACGGCGGGTGAAGCGCACCTCCGCGGGGGCGATGCTCGCCGCGGGCACGCCCGCCTCGGGGCTCACGCCCAGGCGCAGGCCGGACGCGGGCGCCTTGCCAGTGATGCGCGAGAGGAGGGTGTTCATCCGCACCGGTGCCTGGAGGGGCAGGGTGGTGGTGGCGTGCTGCACGGCGCCGCCATGGGCGAAGACGAGGGACGCGGTGATCAGCCGCTCGGCGGTGCACAGGGCCGTCATCAGCACCACCGTGCGCGCCACCCGGCGAGGGCCAAAGCCCCGGCGCAGGAACCAGATGCCCGCCGCCGTGTCGAGCGCGAGGATGACCACCATCGCCCCGGCCACCAGCGCCACCTCCGACGAAGACAGCCCCGTCTCCGCCAGGGCGTGCGGCTGGAGCGCCACCGCCAGCACCAGGCCGTTGATGTGGAAGCCCAGTGAGTTGAGCACCAGCGCGTCCAGCCCGAGCAGCACGCCGCCCACCGCCGTCAGCACCGGGAGCGCGAAGCGGTAGCGGTGGCCGAGCAGGATGGTCAGGGGGAGGGTTCCAAGAAAGGCCACCAGCCCCAGGAACAACGCCTGGGCGAAGCTTCCCGCGAGCAGGAGGGGGCGGAGCCCCGGCGCCAGCCGCTCCACGGCCACGCGCAGCGCGCCGCCGAAGTACAGCAATGCGACGAGCCCGTGGAGCACGCACCAGGTCAGCGCGGTACTCAGGTAGGGCCGGGCTGCTTCGAAGCGCTGGAGGAAAATGGCGGCTGCGGAGGACGCCGCATCAGACATCCGTGACATTGCACGGCGCAGGTATTCCGGATGCCGGACTTTCGCAAGCAGCAATGAAGTCCGGGGGCGCATCCCGCTGATGGCGACGTGCAAGGATGCTGCTCATGCCTCCGCGCAAACTCGTTCGCCACCTCGTCTGGTTGGAGTCCTTCGCCGCCGCCGTGGAGGCGGGCAGCATCGAGGCCGCCGCGGAGCACCTGGGCGTGGCGCGCTCGGTGGTGAGCGAGCACGTTCGCTCGCTGGAGCTGGCGCTGGCGGATGGTGCGCCGCTGTTGGAGCGCGGGCCTGGCCGTCGCTTGCAGCTCACCGCCCGGGGGGAGCGGCTCTTCGCGGGCACCCAGACGCCGCTGCATCAACTGGACATGAAGCGGCTGCGCGACCTGGCCAGCGCCGAGCCCGTGGTGCGGCTGGGCCTCAACCCGACGCTGTCCTTGTCCTTGGTGGGCGCCGTGGCGAGGGACGCCGCCGCCGCGGACCTCAAGCTGGTGCTCAGCTTCGGAGGGCCCCACGAGCTGACGCGCCAGGTGCAGACGCGGCAGCTCGACCTGGCGCTCGACTTCACGCCCCTGCCAACCCATGAAGGCGTGGAGTCGGAGTCACTGCTGCGCATGCCCTTCGTCGTGCTCGCCGGGCCGGACAACGAGCTCGCGCGGCAGGCCGCGTCCCGGACGTCGCTGCACGTGAAGGACCTGGAGGGGCAGCGCTTCGTGGACTGGCTGCGTGATGACCCCTACGGCGGCGCCAACAGCGCCCGCTTCGCCGCCCACGGCGTGACGGTGGATGAAGTGGGGCGCGCGGAGAGCTTCCTTCTCCTCTACGAGTTGCTGCGCGCGTTCCGCGCCTGCTCCATCACTCCGGACCTGCGCCCCATGCACCCGTTTCCACCAGACCTCCATGCGTGGCCCCTCCTGGAAGAGGAGCCCCAGGCGGTAGAGGTGGTGGCCTTGTGGCCTTCGGGAGCGCTCAGCCCCGGCGCCCGGTTGGTGCTGGATGGACTTCGCCGCAAGCCAGGTTAGTTCGACGTTAAAGCGACGAAGACGTCGAATTCTGACGGATTTCCGTTCGCCCAGAGAAGGGATATCTTCAAAAAGAAGAAGATTCCGCCAGAGGTGAATGATGATGACTCCCACGGAACGGACGATTGCCCGCCTGCCTGCTCATCTGCGTCGATACGTGGTGAGCCAGGACTACGCGGCGTATACGTCGCGGGACCAGGCCGTCTGGCGGAACATCCTGGGCTCCTTGAGGGGCCACCTGGCGGACAAGGCGCACCCCGTCTACCTGGAGGGCCTGGAGGCCACGGGCATCGGCTCGGAGTGCATCCCCAGCCTGGATGAGATGAACGAGAAGCTCGCTCGCCTGGGGTGGGCCTGTGTGGGGGTGCGTGGCTTCATTCCACCCGCCGTCTTCACGGAGCTCCAGGCGATGGGCGTCCTGGCGATTGCCGCGGACATCCGCACCCACGAACACATCGAGTACACGCCGGCGCCGGACATCGTCCATGAGAGCGCCGGGCACGCGCCCATCATCGCCAACCGCCGCTACGCGGAGTACCTCAAGGCATGCGGGCTGGTGGGCTTCAAGGCCATTGCCAGCGTGGAGGACCAGGCCGTCTTCGAGGCCATCCGGAACCTGTCGGTGGTGAAGGAGGACCCGGACGCCAGCGAGGAGGAAGCGGCGCACGCGCAGGCCCGGCTGGAGGCCGCCAGCGCGAGCCGCCGCTACGTCAGCGAGAGCACGCGGGCGAGCCGTCTCTACTGGTGGACGGCGGAGTATGGCCTCATCGGGAGCGTGGCGTCGCCGCGTATCTACGGCGCGGGGCTGCTGTCCAGCATTGGCGAGGCGCAGCACTGCCTGACGCCGGCGGTGAAGAAGCTGCCGCTGAGCGTGGCCTGCGCGGACATGGACTACGACATCACCCGCATGCAGCCGCAGCTCTTCGTGGCGCGGGACTTCGAGCACCTGTTCGAGGTGCTGGCGGAGTTCGAGTCCACGCTGTCGTGGAAGCGGGGCGGCGACTTCGGCCTGACGGAGGCGCTGCGCGCGCGGACCGTCAATCACCTGGTGCTGGCGGACGGCCGCGAGGTGACGGGCCGGGTGCTGGAGATGCTGGCCGCGCCGCGCGAGGTGGCGCCGGGGTTGGGCACCGCGCTCGTCTGCATGGAGGGGCCCATCATGGCCTCGCGCGGCGGGCGCTCCCTGGACGACAAGCCGTGGAGCGGGCCGGCGCTGGTGGCGTTCGGCGCGGGGACGTTGCCGGAGCGCGGGCCCTTCAAGCTGTCGCTGGAGAGTGGGCTGGAGCTGGAGGGTTTCGCCACGGACGGTGGCCAGGTGCTGGCGCTGCGCGGCCGGTTGGCGGGGCGCGAGCTGGCGCTGCCTGCGGTGGCGAAGCTCTTCGTCAGCACGCACCTGCCCTCGGTGGCGGGTGGGCCTTCGGACCCGGCGACGTGGGACCGCTGGTACGGCGAGCTGAGCGCCTTCGCGGAAGGGGATGGCGAGGAGAAGGCTCGCACACGCAAGGCCCTGGCGCTGCACCCGGCGCTGGCCGCGCTCTACCGCGAGGTCCGGAAGATGCGGGAGACGCACTCCGTGAAGCCCGAGCGGCTGAGCCAGATTGCCGCGGCGGCCACGGACTTCCCGGACGACTGGCTGCTTCGCGCCGAAGTGGAGGAGCTGCGCCGCCGCGTCTGAGTCAGCGCCCCCAGTCCTTCTCCTCCAGGCCCTCCCGGAGGACCCAGCGCAGGTGTTCGTCGAAGTCGAAGGTGCAGCCCGAGACGTCGGGCGCTCCGTCCAGCAGCCACGTCGACAGGTCGAAGTCGTCGTGGCGCGCCGGGAAGATGAGCAGCCCGGTGTCGCGACGCATCCCCGTGTCGAAGTAGTAGTAGTCGCTCACGTTCGAGCAGGCGCTGTACTGGAAGGGGATGAGCCGCTCGCGGAGCTTCTTCTCGAGGATGGCGGCTTCCAGTTCGTCCTCGTTGTCGCCGAAGGCGCCCTCCTCGACGTACGCCTTGGACCACTCGAGCGTCTCCAGCACCTCGGTGGGGCTCAACATCCGAGCGCGCTCATGTCCCTGCCAGTCCACCGCGGAGAACAGGCCGTGGCGGGAGATGAAGTCGACGTAGGCCTGGGGAAGCAACGCGCCCAGCGAGGACTCCAAGACGCGGAGGTCCTGCGCGGCCACCGGCGTGAGCGACACGGACCGGAGCGGGAGCTTTGTCTCGTGCTTAAGGCGCTCCTGGAGCGCGAGGATGGAATCAATGGCGCCAGACATTCGCGCCATCCTACGCACACCCGGGGAGCGCCGTTCGCTGGAAACACCACGGGCCCGGCCACGCGGCATGCGCATGGTCAGGCCCGTCTGGTGTCCTGCTGCCCGTTCGCCGCGGGCGCGTGGACTACTTCTCCTTGCCGGCGATCTTCCGCAGGGCCTTCTGGTCACGCACGCAGAGGATGCGGCCGACGTTGCCGAGCACGCCCTCGCGCTTCATCTCGTTGATGAGCGTGGACACGAAGGAGCGGGAGGCGCCCACGAGGTCCGCGAGGTCCTGCTGGGTGATGCCGCGCAGGTCCGTCTCGCCGCCGTGCGGGCAGCGCTCGCCGTGCGCTTCAACCAGGGTGAGCAGGGTGTCCGCCAAGCGGGCCGGAACCTCCTTGAACGTCAGGCCCAGCACGCGCTTGCGCAGGGCGCGCACGCGCTCGGCGTAGGCGCGGACCACGTCCACCGCCAGGGCCGGACGGGCCTCCAACTGGGCGCGGAAGTCGCGGCCCTCGATGCTCCAGACCTCGGCCTCACCGGCGGCGATGGCCATCTCTTCAATCGGCGTGCCCTCGGGGCGGAACAGCTCGCCGAAGAGGTCGCCCGGGCGGAGGATGGACACCACGGAGCGGGTGCTGTTCTTGCCGATGCGCATCAGGCGCACGCGGCCGGACTTCAGCAGGTAGACGCGGTCGGTGTTGTCACCGGGGCGGTAGATGGTCGAGTTGTGCGGGAAGGACTCGACCTTGAAGTAGCCCTTGAAGTCGATGGCTTCCTGGCCGGGCACCAGCTTGTTGGCGGTGACCATCATCCCGGAGCTGGTCGTCTGCAGCGGCGCCACGACGTTGGAACCGATGGGGCCGAGGGGGCGATTGAAACCGTGCATGGCATTACTCCTGGGAAGGAAGCGTAGGGAAGTCGGGCCGTCTGCTTCAGCGGCGAACGGGACTTTCCTTCTCCAAGGTTCGTGCCAGCGGGAATTGAAATGCCGCCGGGACAACACCTCCTGAAATGCCGGGTACTTAGCGCTACAGGCCCGCACCAGAGCCCGTTCTGTGTCCAAAACCTGAAACAGAACGTTCAAACAGTCTGATCAATTTGAACGAAACGTTCAAACCGGGGGCGTGAGTGTCGGAGCAGCGACACTGTCCAAGAGTGCTCACAACGCATCCTTCACAGGGAAGGTGTGCACTTGAGGGCTCTGGCCCTGTGCAAGACCGTACTTCTGGAGCTTGCGCTCCAGGGTGGGGCGGCTGATTCCAAGGATCTGACAGGTGCGACCCTTGTGCCCCTTCGTGACGGTCATCGCACGGGCGATGAGCTGGCGCTCGGCCTCTTCCAAAGTGGGAATCAGGCTGGCGTCGTCCTCGGCCGGCGCGGCGAACATGGCGCTGGCGGTGTGGGCGGAGGCGGCCCGGCCTGGCTCCGGCGAGGGGAGGGGCGACTCCAGGGCGGGCAAGTCGTCCCCGCGCAGGACGTCACCGGGGGCCAGCACCACGGCGCGGGTGAGCACGTTCTCCAGCTCGCGCACGTTGCCGCGCCAGGGCAGGCGGGTGAGGCGCTCCATGACCTCGCCGGGCACTCGGGTGACGCGCTTGTGGACCTTCTCGTTGATGCGCTCGAGCAGGTGCTTCACCAGCGGGGGGATGTCCTCGCGCCGCTCGCGCAGCGGGGGAATCTGGAGGGTGATGACCTTGAGGCGTTGGTAGAGGTCCTCGCGGAAGCGGCCGGCCTCCACCTCCTCCACCAGGGCGCGGTGGGTGGCGGCGATGACGCGGGCGCGCAGCTTGATGCGTTTGACGCCGCCCACGCGCTCGAACTCGCGCTCCTGCAGCACGCGCAGGAGCTTGGCCTGGAGCATCAGCGACATGTCGCCAATCTCGTCCAGGAACACCGTGCCGTCCTCGGCCAGCTCGAACTTGCCCGGCTTGCCCGCCGTGGCGCCGGTGAAGGCGCCCTTTTCGTGGCCGAAGAGCTCGCTCTCCAGCAGCGTGTCGACGATGGCCGAACAGTTGATGCCGATGAAGGGCCGGGGCTCGTCGTAGGAGTAGTTGTGGATGACGCGGGCGATGAGCTCCTTGCCGGTGCCGCTCTCGCCCGTAATCAGCACGGTGGCGTGGCTGCCGGTGACCTTTCCAATCTCCTTCACCAGTTGCTGCATCAGCGGGCTGGTGCCCACGATGTCGCCCAGGCGGGCGGCGGCATTCTCCCGGTGGACCTCGTCCGCGCGGCGCGACAGCTGGCGGTACTCCAGCGCGCGCTCCACCACCAGGTCCAGGGCGGCCGGGTCCGGGAAGGGCTTGTGGATGTAGTCGAAAGCCCCGGCCTTCATGGCCCGGATGGTGGTCTCCATGTCGTGGTACGCGGTGACCAGGATGATGCGCGCGTCTCCGCACAGGCCCTTCATCTCCTCAATGATTTCCAGGCCCGTGCGGTCCGGGAGCATCATGTCGAGGATGACCACGCTGGGCATGGTCTCCTGGGCGGCGCGCAGCCCCGCCGCGGCGCTGGTGGCGGTGGCCACCTGGTAGCGGGGCTGGCCGTCCTGCTCGATCTCCTCGAAGTGCATCTTCAGCGTTTCGAGGAGCGAGACGTCGTCGTCGACGATGAGAAGGGTCTCCATGGCGCTCTCAGGTGGCGAACGTCAGCGTCAGCACCACGCCCGGCTCGGCGCTGCCCCGGGCGGCCACGTCTCCCCCCACGCCCATCATCACCCGGCGCAGGGCGGCCAGGGACAGACCGGCGCCCCGGGCCAGCCGGGAGCCGAAGGGCTCGAAGAGCGAACCGTTCTCCTCGGGGGGCAGGGCGGCGGCGGGGTCGTGGAGCACCATCATCACCTGGTGGGGGCCACCCCGGCGCAGGGCCACCTCCATCGGGCTGCCCTCCGCCTGGCCCATGGCGACGTTGAGCAGCACCTGGGCCAGCACGGGCCGCAGCCGCGTCGGGTCCACTCGGACGCGGGGCAGGTCGGGTTCCTCGTCCACGCGGACCTCCACGCGCCGCTCGGCCAGCTCGGGGGCCACCATCTCCGTGGCCTCCTGCACCACGCCGCGCAGCGGATGGGCGTCCATCTTCGGGGTGGTGTCGCGGCCGTATTCGGAGAGGAGCCAGAGCATGCGCTCCATGGTGCGAATCTCCCGGTTGGCGATGGTGAGCCGCCGCTTGTCCCGGTCATTGAGGCCGGTGTTCCGGGCCAGCGTCTGCACCGCCATCTTCACCGAGGAGAGGGGGTTGCGAATCTCGTGGCTGAGCGAGGAGGACAGCCGTGAAATCTGCACCGGGGGGGCGCCGTCCAGCACGGCGTTGAGGTCCAGCACGGTGGCACTGGCCTCGCCGTCGTCCAGTCCCAGGGACAGGCGGAGGGGGCACGCGTCCTCGCCGCCGAGGTTGGCGGAGACGAACTCCACCGCGCGGCGGTCCTCGCGGGCGCGGGCGTCCAGCTCAAGGGCGCGCTTGGGCGACACGCCGAGGACCTCGTGGAGCGGCTGCTCCAACAGGGCCTCGGCGGGGCGCCGCAGGATGCTGGAGAGGTCGCCTTCGGCGCGTGTCACCCGCAGGCTTGGAGTCCAGGCGAGCATCGCGGCTTGCAGGAGATGGGTGTTCATTTGATGGGCCTGAAACATACCGACTAAGGTTCCGCGCTGTCCCCATGTCATCTCCGGCGCGTTTTCCTAAGAACCTTGTGGCCTGCCTCCTCTTCCTGTCCGGGGGCACTGCGCTCGTCTACGAACTCGTCTGGTCCAAGTACCTCGGGAATGTCCTGGGGAACAGCGGCCAGGCGCATGCAGTGGTGCTCGCCACGTTCATGGGCGGGCAAGCGCTGGGGGCATTTGTCTTCGGGCGGACAGCCGACCGGGCAAAGAACCCCCTGGCCCTTTACGGCCTGCTGGAGCTGGGCGTGGGCCTGTACGCGCTGGCCTTCCCCTATGTGCTCGATGTGCTGGGGGCGCTGTGGCTGAACGTGGCCCCCTCCGTGCCGGATGGCTGGCGACTGGGGCCCCGGCTGCTGGTCTCCTCCGCGTCGCTGCTGATTCCCACGCTGCTGATGGGCGGCACGCTGCCGGCGCTGGTGCGGCACTTCGCCTCCAGCCTGTCGGGGGTGCGCTACGAGTTGGCGCGGCTCTACGCCGTCAACAGTCTGGGCGCGGCGCTGGGTGTGTTCATCGCCGGGACGAAGCTGGTGCCCGCCATCGGCCTGTCCTCCTCGGCGGGGCTGGCCGCGGGGCTCAACATCCTGGTGGCGCTGGCCTCGCTGGGGCTGGCGCGGCGCTTCCCGCCCGCGCTGGTGCCGGGACAGACGCCTCCCTCGGAAGCGGGCGACGCGGAGGTGTCCTATCCGCGCATCGCGGTGAGGGCGGCGCTCATCGGCGTGCTGCTGTCTGGCTTCACGTCCATGCTGTACCAGGTGACGTGGATCCGCCTGCTGTCCATCGTCCTGGGCGCGTCCACCTACGCCTTCACGCTCATCCTCACCGCGTTCATCATGGGCATCGGCCTGGGCAGCTTCTGGCTGATGACGCGCAAGGGACAGGTGGACTCGCTGCGCCTGTTCGGCCGGCTCCAGGTCGCGCTGGTGGCCAGCATCTGCGTGGCGCTGCCGCTCTACGTCCGGCTGCCGCACCTGTTCCGCAAGGCGCAGTGGATGATGACGCGCTCGCTGGACACCTGGCCGCTGTTTCAGGTGCTGACCTTCGGCTTCTGCTGCCTGGTGCTGCTGGTTCCCACCTTCTTCATGGGCGCGGCCTTCCCGGCGGCGGCGCGCGTGGCCACGGCCAAGGTGTCCGAGGTGGGGCGCCAGTTGGGCGGCGTCTACTTGTGGAATACCATGGGCACGATTACGGGGTCGGCGCTGGGTGTGCTGGTGCTGATGCCGTGGTGGGGCATGGAGGGCAACTTCATCGCGGGCGTGGCGGCCAACCTGCTCGGCGCGGGGCTGGCCTTCCATGCGGCCCCCGGCCGTCCCGCGCAGCACGCGCGTGCCTTGTGGCCGGTGGCCGCCACGGCGGTGCTGGCGCTGGTGGTGCTGGGCGGGATGAGCGGCTGGGCGGTGCGGTTGTCGGGCATCGCCTCCATCCGCTCCCACGAGAAGCCGCCGGAGAGCTACGCGAAGCTGGTGGCGGACACGGAGGCCATCATCCGCCCCATCTTCTACCAGGACGACACCTTCGCCACGGTGATGGTGGCGGACGTTCCCGTGGACAACCTGCGGTTCATGAAGCTCAACGGGAAGGTGGACGCGTCCAACGGGAGCGACGTGGAGACGCAGGTGGTGGCCGGTCACCTGGGCGCCCTGTTGCACCCGCGTGAGCCCAAGACGGTGCTGCTGGTGGGCGCCGGCGCGGCTATCACCGCGGGCAGCGTGCTGGTGCACCCCGTGGAGCACCTGGACATGGTGGAGATTGCTCCCGCCGTCATCGACGCGGCGCGCCTGTTCAAGGCGGACAACCGCAACGCGGTGGATGACCCGCGCACCCACGTGCACGTGGACGACGCCAAGACGTTCATGGCGCTGTCGCCGCGCAAGTACGACCTGGTGGTGAGCGTGCCGTCCAACCCGTGGGTGTCCGGCGTGTCCGGCCTCTTCACGCGGGACTTCTTCCAGACGGTGGACCGGCACCTGGCGGACGACGGCGTGCTGGTGCAGTGGATTCACACCTACGAGAGCAACGAGGACCTCATCAAGCTGGTGGTCCGCACCCTGCGAGACACCTTCCCGCACGCCACCACGTGGCTGGGGCCGCATGACCTGGTGATGGTGGCCAGCCGCAAGCCCCTGGCCTTCGATGCGGCGCGCCTGGCCGAGCGCATGGGGCATCCGGAGGTGCGGAAGGACTTGTCCCGCGTGGGCATCAACGACGTATTCGCGCTGCTGTCCAAGCAGGTGCACAGCGAGGCCGGCCAGCTCGAGTTCGCCGGTGAGGGCCCCATCAACACGGACGACCACAACCTGCTGGAGTACGCGTCGCCCATCGCCTTCTTCGTGTCGAATCTGGACGTGCGCGTGAAGGACGAGCGGCGCGCGCCCGAAGGCGCGGACCGCCTCTTCCTGCACGACTACGTCCAGCAACACCCGCCCACCGCGGAGCAGGCCGCCGGGCTGTACCGGAACATCGAGCGCTACCACGCGCCCAATGACCCCATGGTGCGCGGCGCGGCCGCGCAGTGGCGGCGGCTGGCCCCCGACAGCCCCGAGTCCGCCCTGGCCCTGGGCAAGGCGGCGCTGGCCCAGCAGGATTTGACGCTGGCCGCCTCGCTCCTGGAGCCCGAGGTGGCGCGGGGAGGACGCGAGCCCGCGCTGGTAGCGGCCTACCTCCGGCTGGTGACGGCTCAGACCTGGGCTTCGCGCACCATGTGGACGCCTGTAGGTGCCCTGCACGACACCGTGGCCCTGGGGCGCGAGGTTGCGTCCCGGCACCCGGACGACGAACATCTGGCCCGGGCGCTGCGCTCGCTGTGCGAGGCGCTGCCCCGTTCGAGCTGCGAAGGCACGGCCCAAACGCCCGTTGCCGCCCCCGGGGGCCCCTGAAATGAGGGGCCTGGATCATCCCAATCGGGCCAATTGCCTGGAATCACTGAGAATTCCTGGCATCCTCCCGATGACCGATGGAGGTGGAAGTGGGATCTGCCCTAGGGTGCGAATCACCCAAGCAGCAGGGTGTTTTTTCCACCACTGCAATCCCCGGAGAGTTCCATGAAGGCGATCTCGAAGAAGCAGCAGCTCCGCAAGGCTCGTGGCCAGGGCATGACCGAGTACATCATCATCGTCGCCCTCATCGCGATCGCCGCCATCGGCGTGGTGACCCTGTTCGGCGACAACATCCGCAAGCTGTTCGGCGCCTCCGCCGACGCGCTGGCCGGTAACGCCTCCGTCGACTCCGAGGCCACCGAGCGTCAGCGCCAGCTGGAGAAGAAGACCATCAAGACGTTCGGCCAGAACAACGCGTACTGAGCCGTGTCCTTCCGGGGGGAGCCATACCTGCCTCGTGCGGGTGGCTCCTCTCGGGCGGCTGAGGTCGAGGGCTGAGTCGTCAGCCCGGTGCCCGGCCAGAAGTAGCAGCACCCCCGCCCAGGGGCTTGACCCTCACGCGACGTGAGGCCCTACACCTCCTCATCAAGAGGTGGAGATGGCCCTGACGGTGAGCCAGGTCGCCCGGTTGGCGAAAATCAGCATCCGCGCGTTGCACCACTACGACGAGCTGGGCCTGTTGTGTCCTTCGGACCGCAGCGAGGCCGGCTACCGGCTCTATTCACAGGCGGACCTCCAGAAGCTCCAGCAGGTGCTCTTCTTCAAGGAGCTGGGCTTCCCGCTGGAGGACATCCGCCGCATCCTGGGCGACCCCACCTTCGACCTGCGCACCGCGCTGCGGATGCAGCGGCAGCTCCTGACGGAGCGGGCCGCCCGTCTGGACGCGCTGGTGCACGCCGTGGACGCGGCGCTGGACGCGCTGGAGAAGGGGACACACGTGGACAAGGACGCGATGTTCGAGGCCTTTGGCGACTTCGACCCCTCGAAGTACGAGGAGGAGGCGAAGCAGCGCTGGGGGAACACGGAGGCCTACAAGGAATCCGCCCGGAGGGCGGCGCGCTACAAGAAGGAGGACTGGAAGCGCATCAAGGAGGAGGGGGACGCCCTCTTCCAGGCGTTGGCGGACCTGCTCGCGGCGGGCACCAGCGCCGCGTCGGCCGCGGCCATGGACCTGGCCGAGGCGCACCGGCAATACCTGGGCAAGTGGTTCTACGCGTGCCCACCCGCCATGCACCGGGGCCTGGGGGAGATGTACGTGGCGGATACGCGCTTCACGGAGAACATCGACAAGGTGCGCCCTGGCCTGTCGCTGTTCCTCCGGGATGCCTTCGCGGCCAACGCGGAGCGACAGGGGGCCGCCGATGCTCCCTGCGGCTAGCTGAAGCCCAGCCGCTTCAGCATCACCGCGCGGATGGAGGGAATCCGGAAGCGGTAGATGAGCGCGTCCGCGAAGTAGTGCGCCAGCACCACCGCGAAGCCCAGGGACGTCATGGCGCGCAGCAGGGGATGCGTCTCCGCCACGCCCATGTTGCTGCCCAGCGCGCCGCGCACCACGCCCTGCTGGAGCAGGCCGTGCACCGCGCCCAGCGCCAACAGGGGCAGCATGGACGCAATCATCGCCGGGACGATGAACTTCCGCGGCAGCCGGGGCGTGTCACCCTCGCGCGGCTCCAGCATCCGCGCGGTGAGCATGTAGTACTCCAGGCCGTGCATGCCGGGCAGCATGACGTAGCCCCAGGTGGGCGCTACCAGCACCAGCCCGGTCGCCGTCGCCATGGCCAGGAGGTAGAGCACCTTGGGCCCGCTGACGGCCTCCGCGCGCAGCACCGTGCGGAACAGCAGCATGAAGTAGCCCAGCCACACCGCCAGCAGCACCCCTAGCGTGCCGTGCGGGAGCACTGCCCCCTGGCCAATGTCGAGGTACGCCGGCGCATCGGGCCCGGGGGCCTCCGGCACGAAGAAGATGCGCACCAGCAGCAGCGTGAGCAGCAGCGGGACGTACATCTGTTGCAGCTTGCGCTCCAGCGCCGACGCGCCGGGCAGGCCGGCCTTGCCCGCGCGCAGCCCGTGGAGTGACCAGATGCCCCGGTGCTGGGACAGGGTGTGGTGCGTGCCGAAGACGTTGAAAATCACCGCCACGCCATACGTGTGCGCCGTGCGCTCCGCGTAGAAGGTGAAGAAGAGCACTGTGCCCACCGCGAGCATGCCCAGCGAACCCGCCAGCACCTGCCGGGGTTGGCCCGGGGCGGACGTCAGCACGTCCCGGTGCACCGCGAAGAGCAGGAACGTGAGGATGACGTGGGTGGCGTTGCCGAGCAGGTTCTGCGCCGTCCAGGCTGAAAGGCGGTGCGCGCCTTCCGCGGCGCCCGGGGCCAGCCAGACATTCGCGGCCGCCGTGCACAGGGCCAGGGCCAGGGGCAGGGCGACGATGAGGGCATCTGCCCGCGGTGAGAAGAGCCACAAACCCCGGAAGGCCAGCGCCCCTCCCGGGGAGGGGGCCGCCAGGGGAGACGGGGAGTTCACGGCGGGGCTCAGCGGCGTCATACCGTACGGACCCTAACATGCTCGCTGGCGGCGGCGCCGCTCGCGCCACGCCGCGCCCGTGTTAGAACAGAGCTTTCATGGAAGGCCGCCTGCTTCTGAAAAACTGTGCCGTGTTCAGGGCGGACGGACGCGTCCGCCATGGCATGGCCGTGGTGGTGGAAGGCAACACCATCCGCCGCATGGCTCCGGACGCCCAGGTGCCCGTACTGCCCGGGGACTGGGAAGTCGCCTGTCATGGCCGGCTGGTGGCGCCAGGCCTGGTGGACTGCCACACGCACCTCGTCAACGGCCAGTTGCTGCCGCCGACGGGACACTTCCTGATGCTTCCGCCCCGCGAGCGCCTGGACCGGCTCCGGCACGTGGCGCGGCTGCTCACGAACGAGGACGTGGAGGCCCTCACCCGCTACGCGGCGGCCCGGGCCCTGCGTCAAGGCGTCACCCTGGCGGTGGAGCACCTGTCCTGCCAGGACGTGGCAGGAGGGCTCGCCGCCCAGGCTCGCGCCGCGGAGGCGGTGGGCTTGCGGTTGGTGACGAGCCACTCCACCCACGGATTGGACGGCGCCGCGCAGGCGCAGGCGTGGCTGGACGCCAACGCGGACTTCACGCGCGCGCATCGGGACCACCCGCTGGTCCGGGGGGCGCTTGGCTTCCATGCGTCGTTCACCTGTGACGACGCGCTGCTGCGCCGCATCGCGGAGCTGAGCCGGGTGCTGGACGCGCCCACCGTCTTCCACCTCGCGGAGAGCGAGGACGACCTCTCCTCCACCTACTCGCAGCACGGCAAACGCGTGGTTCCGCGGCTGGATGCGCTGGGGCTGCTCGGGCCGCGTGCCATCGCGGGCTATGCGCGCGTGCTGGACAGCGCGGAGGCGGAGCTGCTGGAGCAGAGCGGTGCCTTCGTGGCGCTGGCGGCCCGGGGCGTGCGCGCGCTGGAGCGTGGCGCGGACCCCATGGACGCGGTGCTGTCGCGGGTCCACCTGCTGGGGCTCGGCACCGGGGGCCATGGCAGCCTCCAGGACGAGCTGCTCGCCGCGCTGGTGGGCGTGCTGCGCATCTCCCGTTCCGGAAGGATGCCGGACGTGGATGGCGCGCTGGCGCACCTGCTCGTCAACGGCCCGGCGGAACTGTGCACGCGGCTGTTCGGCCTGCCCTCCGGGAGCGTGGAGGAGGGGAGCATCGCGGACCTCGTCGTCTACGACGTCGTGCCCACCGCGGATCCGGAGACGGGCTACTCGCCCTATCTGCTCGGGCAGCTGGCGCATTCGCCGGTGGGGTGGACCATCGTGAACGGCCGGGTCTGCGTGCGGGAGGGGCAGTTGCTGGGGCTCGACTACGTGGCGCTTTCCCGTGCGGCGACCCAGGCCCTGGAGCGTGTCTGGACGCGCGCGCGTCTGGGCAGTTGAGCGGCGGCATGGGCACATTGCCTTCTTCTCTCGTGGAGACGCTGCGCGCCTCGCGCGGCCGGCGCGGGCCGCTGCTGGGAGACGCGCGGACCACGGCCTGGCGCGTGGTGAACGCCGAAGCGGACGGCGTGCCGGATGTGACGGCGGATGTGTTTGGTGACGTGTACGTCATCAGCCTCTACCGGGACTTCACGCCGGACGAGGAGGAGACGCTGCTCGACGCGGCCATGGCCGCCTGGGCACCTCGAAGCCTCTACCTCAAGCGCCGGCCCCGGGAGGCGCGTGTCCTGGCCAACGTGGCGAAGGAATCGCTCGCACCCGAGGCACCCGCCCGGGGCGAAGCGGTGGAGTCCTTCACCGCGCTCGAAAACGGACTGACGTTCCTCATCCGTCCGGCGCAGGGGCTGTCGGTGGGGCTGTACCTGGACATGCGGGACACGCGGGCGTGGCTGCTGTCGCAGGCACGGGGCCTCACCGTGCTCAACCTCTTCTCGTACACCTGTGCCTTTGGCGTCGTGGCCATGGCGGGCGGCGCGAAGCGGGCGCTCAACCTGGATGCGAGCCGGCGCGTGCTGGAGTGGGGCGAGGAGAACGCGCGCCTCAATGGCCAGACGGTGGACCGGTATGACTACGTGGCCGGCGACGTGTTCGATTGGCTGAAGCGCCTGGCGAAGAAGGGCGAGTCCTTCGACATCGTCATCTCGGACCCGCCGTCGTTTTCGACGACGCGCAGTGGTCGGTTCTCCGCGGCGCGCGACTATGCCCGGCTGGCCGAGGCCGCCGCGCGTGTCGTCAGCCCGGGAGGTCAACTGGTGGCGTGCTGCAACCACGCGGGACTGCCTGCACGCCGCTTCGAGGCCATGGTGCTCGAAGGGGTGTCTCAGGCGGGACGCCTGGGGAAGTCGTTGGGCTCGCTGGCGCCGTCCGCGTTGGATTTCCCACCGCCGCCCGGACAGGAGCCCGCGCTGAAGGTGCACCGGGTGCAGGTCCGGTAGTGCCAGGGGCCGGGGAGGTGAGCCCTCGATGCGCTCACACGCCCTCTGGTACGCTCCAATGGGATGAAGCCTCGGGATCGAGTCGTGTTCATCATGTGCATGGTCTTTGTCTTCTCGTGGCTCGTCTACGAGTGCAGGGGCTTCATGAAAGTCGACGGATGCCTTGACCGGGGTGGGCGCTGGGATGAGGCCAAGGATGCATGCAGCTTTGAACCTGAATAGTTGCCACTCCCTGGTCCGGCACGGGTAGGCTCGCCACGTCATGCCTCCCGCCGCCCCGCAGCGCGACACCGGCCGCTTTGGAAAGTACCGCCTCATCGACCGCATCGCCGTGGGAGGCATGGCCGAAATCTTCCTCGCGCATCAGCAGCAGGAGGACGGCCGCGAGTCTCCCGTCGTCATCAAGCGCATCCGCCCGCATCTGACCAAGCACGCGGCCTTCGTGAAGATGTTCCTCAACGAGGCCCGGCTCGCCGCGCAGCTCAACCACCCCAACGTGGTGCAGATTCACGACCTGGGGAAGATTGCCGACAGCTACTTCATCGCCATGGAGTACGTGTCCGGGCGGGACATGCGCCGCGTCGTCCCCAAGGCGGAGGCGCTGGGGATTCCCTTCCCGCTGGTGTACGCGGTGAAGATTGCCTCATGCGTCTGCGCGGGCCTGCACCACGCGCACACCAAGGTGGACCTGTACGGCAACCCGCTCAACATCGTCCACCGGGACGTGTCACCGGAGAACATCGTCGTCGCCTTCGACGGCTCGGTGAAGATTCTGGATTTCGGCATCGCCAAGGCCGCCAACCAGATGGAGCAGACGCGCAACGGCGAAATCAAGGGCAAGCTCAGCTACATGAGCCCGGAGCAGTGTCTGGGCAAGCCGCTCGACTGCCGCAGCGACGTCTTCTCCCTGGGCGTGGTGCTCTACGAGTGGCTCACCGGCTTCAAGCTCTTCACCGGGGAGTCCGAGGCCGCGGTGATGCGCAGCATCACGGACGGGAAGATCTACGCGCCGTCGTACTTCCGCGAGGACCTGCCGGAGCGCCTGGAGACCATCCTGATGCGGGCGCTGGAGCGCGACCGGGACAAGCGCTACCAGACGGCCGCGCAGATGCAGAAGGACCTGGACGCCTTCCTGGACGCGTACGACTTCACGCCCACGGCGCTGCACCTGTCCAACTTCATCAAGCAGCTCTTCGAGGAGGAGCTGGCCGCCGAGCAGCGCCGCCTGGCCGTGCGCGCCGCGGCCGCGCCCACGTCGGAGGAGGCCCTGGAGCTGTCGGATGTGGCGGACGCGCTCGACACCGCGAAGGCCATGCCTGCTCCGGAGCCGGAGCCCCCGGCCCACGATGACCGCACCGAGCCGCGCACCCTGGCCGTGCCGCTGAGTCCCGCCGTCTCGGAAGCGCTGGAGGCGGTGGCCCGCCGCAACAACGTGCCCGCGGGCCGCATGGTGGCCGAGCTGCTCGAGTCCTGGCTCAAGTACCGCTGACCCATGCCCCGGCTGAAGCTGACGCTCGAATACGAAGGAACGCGCTACGTGGGCTGGCAGGTGCAGCCCAACGGGCCCTCCATCCAGTCGGTGCTGGAATCGGGACTGGAGCGGCTGCTGGGGGCGCGTGTGTCGGTGGCGTCGGCGGGGCGCACGGATGCGGGCGTCCATGCCTCCGGGCAGGTGGCTTGTTTCGACTCGCCCCGAGTGTTGCCGATGAAGGCGTACGTCATGGGGCTCAATGGCCTGCTGCCGCCCGACGTGGCCGTGGTGGACGCGGTGGAGGTGGCCGAGGACTTCGACCCGCGCCGGTGGTCCCGGGGCAAGCGCTATCGGTATCGCGTGAGCAACCGGCGCACGCGCTCGCCCCTGCGGCGGATGACGCACTGGGAAGTCTTCGCTCCGTTGGATGTGGAGGCCATGCGGCAGGCGGCCACGCACCTGCTGGGGCGGCATGACTTCTCCGCCTTCAGGGCCGCGGACTGCCAGGCGAAGCACGCCGTGCGGGAAATACGGAGCTTGGCGGTGGAAGGCACGTCGGGGGACGCCGTGTCCTTCGTGGTGGAGGGCACCGCGTTCCTGAAGCACATGGTGCGCAACCTGGCGGGGACGCTGGTGGAGGTGGGGAAGGGACGGCGGCCCGCGTCCTGGGTGGCGGAGGTGCTGGTCTCCAAGGAGCGCAAGCGCGCCGGGCCCACCGCGCCGGCTCAGGGGCTGGTGCTGGAGGAGGTCTTCTACGGGGACGGCCCGCCTGCCCGCACGCCGGGGGGAACGACGGACGCGGAAGAGGAAGAGGGCTGAAGTGGAGTAGGCTGCCTGCCCGTGAGCTCCAAGACGAGTGTCCTCGAACCGCTGCGCGTCCGTGTCCGTCGCTTCCAGTTCATCATGGGGCTGGGGTTCATCGCGCTCATCGCGGGGTCGATTCTGAGCGTGGCGCTGACGCTTCGGCTGAGCGTGCGCATCCAGGCGGTGCCGGTGGGCGTGCTGCGGGTGGCGCTGGCGGTGCTGCTGGAGAACCTGTGGGTGCTCGGGATGTTGCCGGTGCTGTGCTACGGCGCCGCGCGGGTGATGGAGCTGCGTCCGTGGACCACGGCGGGCGGTGCGGCGCTCACGGGCGCGGCCTTCCTGAACGCGATGGCCTTCATTCAGAGCGGCGTGTACGGGCTGTGGGCCGGGGACATCGGCTCCGTGTTCAGCCTGGCGGCCTTTGCTGGAGGCGTCGTGCTCAGCGCGCGTGCGGTGATGATGGGCCGGCACGCCGCGGCACAGCAGTCGGTGAAAACCCAGGCCAAGGCAGCGGAGCGCAAGTCCGAATACGACGAGTTCCTCCGCGCGGCGGAGCAGGGCGGGGCGCGGCTGGAGCAGCGAGAAGCCCAGTCCACGGCTGTGGCGGGAGACGCGCTCACGGCCGCGGCCCTCTCGGCGACGGTTGCTTCCGCGCCGGCCCAGGCGCCAGCCAGCGACGCGAACGCTCCTGCATCGCAGGCGCAGGACTCCGGGGGCGCGGAGCCCACTGCGACGGAAGAGGCAGGGGCATCACCCGCCACCGACATCCAGGCAGGCAAGGCCCCCGAGGCCTGAGCCCGCACGAGCAGGGGCCTTCACGCTAGTCGCGGGGCTCGGCCTCGCGGACGACGAGCACGTCGCACTTCGCTTCGCGGATGAGGTCCGTCGCGACGCTGCCGAGCAACGCGAACGCCACACCGGAGCGCGCCCGGGTGCCCAGCGCCAGCAGGTCCGCGCCCTGGTCGTCCACGAACTCGAGGACGATGGAGCGTGAGCCGCCGTTCTCCATCACCAGGTGGTACGGGATGTCGACCGCATCGAGCTCCCGCTGCAACGCCTTGAGCTTGCGCTCCGCGGTCGCCTTGAACGTCTGCCGGTAGCGCTTGTGCTCCTTCGCCGTCAGCCCGGGGAACACCGCGTACTCCAGCGGCACATCATACGCGTGCACCAGCGTCAGCTCGGAGCCGGGCGTCATCAGCGTGGGAACGAAGCTCGCCGCGCGCTTGGACGTTTCGTCCGCGTCCACGGCCACGACGGGCCGTAGGTAGGGCCCAGGAGCCCGCCGGTTGGCGATGAGCACGGGCAGGTCTCCGCCGCGGATGACGTTCTCCGCCGTGGAGCCCAGGAACATGTTGCGCAGCGGCTTGTCGCCATGCCGGCCCAGGACGATGAGCTCCGCGCCAAAGGCCCGGGCCCGGCGCAGGATGGCCTCGACGGGCTTGCCGCGAGCGATGTGCGTGTCGACCGTGGCGGAGCTGCCCTCGGCGCGCAGCATCTTGCGCAGCCGGCCGGCGACCCGCTCCAGCTCGCGCGCGGTGGCCTGGAGCGCTCGGGCGCCCACCTCCGCGGGCATGCGGCTGGGGAGGACGTGTGTCACCAGCACCTTCGCGCCGTCCGCGAGTGGCAGGTGTCCAGCCCTGCCCACCGCGTGGGTGCTCGCCTCCGAGAAATCAGTGGCGACGAGCACTCTGCGAAGTCGCCTCGGGAACGCCTGCTTTCGTGGTTTCACACACGAGAGTCTAGGAGGCCCAGACGCAGCAGGCACGGCAAACCCGCCTGAATGTCCTCAGGCGGATGTGCCGTGCCCGGATGAATCAGGCGCTCGCGGCGCCAGCCACGGCCGGAGTCTCACCCTCTGGCGGCACGTGGTTCTCCGCGGCGTCCGCGGCGGCGATGCGCTCATCCAGATCCGCCGTCAGCCGTGCGAAGGCCTCCTTGCCAATGGTGGCGGACTGGTAGGCCTTGAGCAGCGCCGCCTTCTCCACGATGAGCACGCGGCGGACCGCTTCCTGGTGCTCCTCCTCGTGGAAGCGCATCGACTGCTGCTTCAGCGCCGTCAGCTCCTTCTCCGCGACGACTTCCTTCTCCTGGTAGTCCTTCTCCAGCTGCGTCACCACATCCCCGGGAATCTCCCGGGCGCGGCGCATGCCCTCCAGCGCGGCCTGCGCAGCGTGGATGGCGCCCAGGCGGCCGCGGGCCAGCTCGTACTGCTCCTGGAACGCGTCCTTGAGGCCGGTGATGCGCAGCTTGCGCAGCAGCGGCGCCATGGTGAGGCCCTGGAAGATGATGGAGAGGACCACCACGCCGAACGTCATGTTCACCAGCAGCTCGCGGTGCGGGAAGTCCGTGGGAAGACCGAGCACCAGCACCATAGAGATGGCGCCACGCAGGCCGCTCCAGGTGAGCACCGCGCTCCAGGTCCACGGCATCTTCTCCTTGGTGAAGCGGAGCAGCGCGGACACGCCGTAGACGACCACGGCGCGGGCCACCATCACCGCCACATAGGCCGCGAGGATGGGCTTCCACGAGGCCAGCAGCGAAGAGAGCTGCACCTCCAGGCCGATGAGGAGGAACACCACGGAGTTGAGCGCGAACGCCAGGTACTCCCAGAAGCTCTCCACCGCGATGCGGGTGGCGGGGCTCATGCCCTCGTGCGTGGCCCAGTTGCCGCACAGCATGCCGGCCACCACCGACGCGATGACGCCCGAGTAGTGGAAGTGCTCGGCGAGCACGAACGAGCCGTACGCCGCGATGACCGTGAGGGTGATTTCCACCATGGCGTCGTCCACGCGCTTGATGACCTGCGCGACGGCGAAGCCCACCGCGCTGCCCAGCAGCACGCCCATGCCGAAGACCTTGATGAAGTCGAACAGGGCGCCGCCCACCGTGAACTGGCCACCCGTGGCGACCGCGACGATGAGCGTGAAGAGCACGACGGCGGAACCGTCGTTCAGCAGGCTCTCTCCCTCCACCAGGATGAGCAGCCGCTTGGGCGCGCCCAGTGACTTGAAGAGCGCCACCACGGCGATGGGGTCCGTGGACACGATGACGGACGCGAACACCAGCGCGGACAGCATCCCGAAGCCATGGACGAAGTCCAACCCATCCACCACGCGCGTGAGGATGAAGGCCGTGAGCCCCGCGGAGGCCAGGAGCCCTGGAATGGCCAGGGCATGGATGGCCATCTTGTTCTTCCAGAACTTGCGGAACTCGACGTGGAAGGCCGCTTCGAAGAGCAGACCTGGGAGGATGATGGCGAAGAGCAGCTCCTTCGTGAGGTGCGGCGGCTCGAACGCCTTGAACGTACCCAACAGCAGACCCGCGACGACCAGGGCAACCGTATAGGGGATTTTGAAGTACCGCGCGGCGATGGCCACAGCGGTCGCGATGGCGAAAATCAGTACGAAGGCCAACTCGAAATGCATTCGTCCTTACCTGTCTTGACTTAAAGCGCGGGACGATAGCGCAGTTGAGCTGGACAGAGACGCACTCGATGTTGGTCTTGCTCGTACGGAGGGCATCGCAAATTGCCAGGGTGAGGCGGAATGCAAGGTGTCATCGCTCGCCTGGCTGCTCTTGCCTTCCCGCGTGGGGCTTCCCAGCTTTGAGCCATGTCCAAGCACCCTCGCTCCAAGGGAGGACGGCTGAGCGCGGGCCTCAAGCTCATCGGACCGCTCTGCATCTCCGTCGGCTTGCTCGTGGGGCTGCGGCTGCTGGGGCCGCAATACCTGGATCAGCAAACGCTGTCGGGCTGGCTGAGGCCCCTGGGCGCGTTGGCGCCCTTGGCCTTCATCCTGCTCCTCGCGGTGCGCCCGGTGACGCTGCTTCCCGGGCAGCTCTTCACGGCGGTGGGCGGCATCCTCTTCGGCATGGCCGCGGGCACGGCCTACGCGCTCGTCGGGACGCTGCTGGCCTCGGGCCTCATCCACTTGCTGGCGCGCAGGCTGGGCCGCAAGCCCATGCGGCGGCTGGCCGGGGACAAGCACCCGGTGTTCGAGCGCGCGGCGCGCGAGCATGGCTTCCAACTCGGCTTCCTGGCCTGCATCAATTCAGTGATTCCGGCGGATGTGATGCTGGCGACGGCGTCCGCGTCAGGCGCCCGCTACGTCCCGCTGGCGCTGGGCGCGGTGGTGGGCACCCTCCCCGGGACGCTGCTGACGGCGCTCTTCGGCAGCTCGCTGGGGCAGGGGAAGACGTGGATGACGGCCGTGTCCGCCACCGGCATGGGGGTGAGCCTGCTGCTGGGGCTCGTCCTGGGACGCAAGCTGATGCGGGAGTTGCTCGCGAAGGATGCGGCCGTTGCGAGCGGGGGGCCTGGACGCGTGCGCCCAGGCCCCAGGGACGCGCGGCCTACGGGTAGCAGGCGGCCTGGCGCAGCGCCGTGTCTTCCGGCAGCCCCAGCGCGACGTTGAAGTTCTGCACCGCCTGGCCGGCCATGCCCTTCACCAGGTTGTCGAGCGCCGCCATGACGGCCACCGAGCGGCCCTTGGTGGCCACTGCGATGTCGCAGAAGTTGCTGCCGGCCACCGCGGCGATGCGCGGCGTGCCCTCGACGATGCGCACGAACTTCGAGCCCTCGTAGTAGCGGCGGTAGCGCTCCATCAGCGACGCCGTCACCACGGCGCCGCCGTGCTCCGGCCACTCGAACTGCACGGTGGCGAAGATGCCGCGCACCATGGGCGCCGAGTGCGGGACGAAGGCCAGCCGGTGCCGCTGCGCGCCGTGGGCCACCAGCATGACCTCCACCTCGGCCTCGTGCTGGTGCTCCAGCGGCTTGTACGCGCGGAAGTCTTGCGCGCGCGTCGGGTGGTGCGTGCCCTCACCGGGCAGCGAGCCGGAGCCGGACGAGCCCGTGACGCCGGACACCGCGAGCAGCCCCAGGCCCGGCGTGGAGGCGATGGGCAGGAGCGCCAGCTGCACCGCCGTGGCGAAGCAGCCCGGGTTGGCGATGCGCTTCGCCGTCTTCACCGCGTCGCGCTTCCACTCGGTGAGGCCGTAGGTGAAGGTGCCCAGCAGCTCCGGGGACGGGTGGGGCCGGCCGTACGCGCCCGCGTAGCGGCCCGGGTGGTCCAGCCGGAAGTCGGAGGACAGGTCCACCAGCAGCAGGCGCTCGGCGATGCCGACCTCCGCCCACTGCTTCTCCAGGCCCGCGAACTGCTTGGCCAGGTCGCCGTGGCCCAGCGCGCTGAAGACGACGGGCTGCTCGCAGTCCGCCAGCCACTTCCAGTCGGGCTCGCCCTCGAAGCGGCCCTCCACCAGTCCGCGCAGGTGCGGGTGCACCTTGTGGATGGGCTCGCCGGCGTGGTGCCGCGACACCGCGCGGATGCTGCCCACCGCGGGGTGGCCGGAGAGGATGCGCAAGAGCTCGCCGCCGCCGAAGCCGGAGGCACCCAGGATGTAGATGTTGACCTGCGTCATGACTTCCTCCCCGCGCCCAGCTTGGGGGCGATTTTTTCCAGGATGAGTCCGCCCAGCGCCGCCGCGTCCGCGCGGGCGTTGCGAGCGGGGATGCCCACCACCTGCTCCACGAAGCGCACGCCCACGGCGTTGTCCGTGGCCGGTCCGGCCACCACGTCCACTTCGATGCCGTACGCCTCGCGCAGGTGCCGCACGCCGCCGGATGCGCCCACCGGGTCGTTGGCGCACAGCACCCACGCCCCCGCCAGGCTCTTGAGCTCCGGGTCCGCGAGGATGCCCTGTACGCCGTACTCGCCCATGATGCCGTCGCCCGTCTCCGCGACGATGACGTCCACGTTCTCCGCCGCCAGCTCGGAGAAGAGCACCCGCGCCACGCGCGCGCCCGTGCGGGGGCCCGTGCAGACGATGCCTGCGTCCGTGAAGTCCATCACCACGTCCGCGCCGGAGTCCTGCATGCTCAGCGTGTCGCGCATCAGCGACACCCCCGTCAGCTTGGCGCCGCCCACGCGGAAGCCCGCCTGTGCCAGCTTGCGCACCATGGCCGCCGAGGCGAACGTCTTGCCCGAGTTCATGCAGGTGCCCACCACGTAGACGACGGGGCACTTCACCGGCGACGACGTGCCCTTCAGCGCGCCGGAGGACACGTGCGCTGGCTGCCCGGTACGCGACATCAGCTCCGGGAACTCCAGCACCTGGCCCAGCACCTCCGCCTCGAAGGGCAGGCCCACGCCGTGGTTGTGCGACGTGCACTTGCCGATGACGCCGCCCATGTTGAGCATGTGCAGCCGCTCGCCCACGGTGACGGACGCGGGCACCACGCCCTCATAGCCGTGAAGCGCGTTGCGGTGGCCCAGCGCGCCCACGACGATGTCACCGGCGTGCAGCGTCACCAGGCGCCCGTGCACGTCCTCGAGCTGGTTGTACGTGCTCTTCTCTCCGTGGATGCGCACGGCCACCACCGCGCCCTCCTCGGCCTTCACCTCGGACGCGAGGTGGACGGTACGGCCCAGGCCGAGGTTGCGGGTGACACTGCCTACCTTGTCGACGAAAACCTTCATGGCACCCTCACTTCGCGCGATGCGAGAGCATCTGCGCGACGCCGTACAGCTTGGCGAAGCCCGCGGCTTCCGAGCCGTTCCACAACACGTTGGCCTCTCCGTACGTCGCCACCTTCGCGTCCATCAGCGAGTGCGGCGAACGCACGCCTTCCACCACCTGCGTGCGCGGGTGCAGCACCAGCCGCACGTCACCCGTCACGCGCTCCTGCGACGAGGTGAGGAACGCCTCCAGGTCCTTCACCAGCGGGTCGAAGAAGTGCCCCTCGTGCAGCAGCGAGCCGTAGAGGTTGCCCATCGACTCCTTCCAGAAGAGCTGCTTGCCGGAGAGCACCAGCTTCTCCAGCTCGCGGTGCGCGGTGACGAGCAGGTGCGCCGCCGGCGCCTCGAAGCCCACGCGGCCCTTGATGCCCAGAATCGTGTCACCCAGGTGCACGCCCCGGCCGATGCCGTAGGTGCGCCCCAGCGCGTTGAGCGCCTCCACCAGCTTCACGGGGCCCAGCTTCTCGCCGTCCAGCGCCACCGGGACGCCCTTCTCGAAGGACACCGTGAGGGGGCGGGGCTTGAGGTCCTGCGACAGCTCGCCGCCGGGGAAGGCCGCCTCGGGCAGCGCCTTCCAGGAGTCCAGCGTCTCGGCGCCGCCCACGGAGGTGCCCCACATGCCCTCGTTGACGGAGTAGGAGCCCAGCTTCGGCGGCATGTGCACGCCGCGCTCGGCCAGGTAGGACAGCTCCTGCTGCCGGCTCAGGGACAGCGTGCGGATGGGCGTGAGCAGCTCCAGCTCCGGCGCCAGCGAGCGGAAGGCCACGTCGAAGCGCACCTGGTCATTGCCCGCGCCCGTGCTGCCGTGCGCCAGCGCCTGGGTGCCCTTCTCGCGCGCCACGCGGACGACCTCCGCCGCCTGGCAGGCCCGCTCCGCGGAAACGCTCAGGGGGTAGACCTGGCCGCGCAGCACGTTGCCCGCGATGAGGTAGCGCAGGTAGCCCTGGAAGAGCGTCTCGCGCGCGTCCACCGTCACGTGCTCCACCGCGCCCAGCTGCTTGGACAGCGCGGCGATGCGCTCCAACTGCTCGGGCGGGAAGCCGCCGGTGTCCACCGTGACGGTGGTGACGTCGTAGCCCTGCTCGCGCAGGTAGACGGCGCAGAATGCGGTATCGAGTCCGCCGGAGAAGGCCAGCACCACGTTCTTCTTGTTGCTCATGATTCGCTCCTCACGGGGATGCGGTTCAAACCGTCCAGACGCGCCCGGCGGCATCGGCCACCAGGCGGTGCGTCTCATCGAGCCAGGCGCGCGAGGCGGCCAGCTCTTCCCGGGCCTGGGGCAGGCCCAGGTTTCCGGCGCCACCCAGGTGGGTGGCCGTCAGGGCGCCGCGGTCTGGACGGAACGTTCCTTCCACCAGCTCGCGGCCCACCTGCTTGTAGGCGTCACGGAAGGCCTGTCCCTGGGCCACCAGCGCATAGGCGTGGTGCGCCGCGTACAGCGTGTCGTCGCTGGCACGCGCCGCCGCGTCCGCCTTCACCTGGAGCGCGGGCACCAGCCGGGTGAGCACGTCCAGCAGCTCCCGCGTGGAGCCCAGCGCCGTCAGGGTGGGGGACTTCAGCAGTTGGAAGTCGCGGTGGTAGCTGGATGGCAGTCCGCCCGCGACGGCTTCCACCTGATGCGCCAGCCCGCTCAGCTCGCGGCAGCGGCCCCGGGCCAGCTCCACGACGTCCGGGTTCTTCTTCTGCGGCATGATGGACGAGCCCGTGGTGTACGCGTCCGGCAGTCCGAGGAAGCCGAACTCGTCCATGCTGTAGAGCTGCACGTCCCACAGCCACTTCTCCAGCGTGCCCGCCACCGAGCAGGCCCAGCCCAGCACCGCGGACTCGTGACGGCCGCGTCCGTTCTGCACGTCGATGGGGCTGCGCTGCACGCGCGAGAAACCCAGCAGCGCCGCCACGTACTCCCGGTCGATGGGCAGCGGCACGCCGAACCCCGCCGCCGCGCCCAGCGGGCAGCGGTCCAGCCGAGCCCACACGCCGCGCAGCGCCTCGAGCTCCTCCAGCAGCCCTTCCGCGAACGCCATGCCCCACAGACCGAAGGTGGAGGGCATGGCCCGGCGCAGGTGCGTGTAGCCCGGCAGCGCCACGTCCTTGTGCGCCTGCGCGAAGTCCAGGAAGGCCCCCGCCAGCTCCGCCGCCCGCGCGCCCAGCGTGAGCACTTCTTCACGCAGCAGCAGGCGCAGGGCCAGCTGCACCTGGTCGTTGCGAGAACGCCCCAGGTGGATGCGCTTGCCCGGCTCGCCCACGCGCTCCACCAGCGCCGCCTCCAGGGCGGTGTGGCCGTCCTCCTGCTCGGGACGGATGACGAACGTGCCCGCGCGGGCCTCGTCGTGCAGCGCCTTGAGCGCCGTCACCAGGGCCTTGGCCTCCGCGTCCTTCAGCAGGCCCACGCGCGCCAGCATCCGCGCGTGCGCGGCCGAGCCGAGCGCGTCATGCGGCGCCAGCGCCAGGTCCACCACCGGGTCGTTGCCCACCGTGAAGCGGTGGATGGCCGCGTCCAGGGGAAGGCCCTTGCCCCACAGCGTGTCAGCCACGAGCCACCTCCTCGAAGTAACCCCGAACCAGTTGCGTGTAGAAGGCGGCGCCAGCTTCCAGCTCCGCCCGGGTGATGAATTCGTCCGCCAGGTGGCTGCGCAGCGTGTCGCCAGGGCCCACCTTCACCGCGGGGATGTCCCCCAGGAAGGCCCAGTCCGACGCCGTGCTGGAGCCCACCGGCTGCGCGCCCGACGCGGCCACCGCCGCGCGGACGATGGGCTGCTCCGCCGACGTCGCCTTCGGCAGGTAGCGCTCCGAATGGACCTTCACTTCGCTCCTCAACGCGCCCGCCACCTGCCGGGCCACCAGCGCGTGCTCCATGCCCGGCGTGGTGCGGAGGTCCACGAAGAACTCGCACTGGTCCGGCACCTGGTTGCGCGCCAGGCCCCCCGACACCTGCGTCACCTGCGCCCGGGCCTCGCCCAGGAGCGGGTGGGGCGGAAAGCGCAGCTCGGCCAGCACCGCGATGTCCGTCGCGGCCAGGTGGATGGCGTTGACGGCCTCCGTGGCGTGCGCGTGCGCGACGTGCGCGCTCTTGCCGTGCGCGGTGCAGCGGAGCAGCAGCATACCGCGCTGGGCGGTGCAGGGCTTGAGGCTGGTGGGCTCGCCGACGATGGCGGCGTCCAGCGGGCCCAGCTTGGGCAACAGCGTTCCCAGTCCCTGGCCTCCCGTCTCTTCCTCCGCGGTGAACGCGAACACGACTTCCGCGCCCGTGGGCGCGCCTTCGGCCAGCAGGGTCCGCGCGGCGAGCAGCATGCCCGTCACGCACCCCTTGGCGTCATTGCTGCCCAGGCCGTACAGGCGGTCCTCGCGCCACACGGGCGCGTGGGGCTCGTACGTCCACCCGGCGCACGGCTTCACCGTGTCCAGGTGCGAGTTGACGAGCAGCCGGCGCGGCCCGCTCCCCACGGAGAACCACACGTTGTGGCCCTGCCGCTGGACGCGCGCGCCCCAGCCTTCCGCCCACCCGGACACGGTGTCCGCGATGCGGCCCTCGTCACCTGACACGCTGGGGATGGCCACCAGCGCCTGGAGCAGCTCCGCCGCCGTCATCCCACCGCCCCCCCGGGCTTCTGCGCGTTCTCCCGCACGACCATGGTCCCGCTGCCCTCGTTGGTGAAGACCTCCTCCAAGAGCGCGTTGGGCTGCACGCCGCTGACCAGGTGCACGCTGCCCACGCCGCCCACGAGCGCGTGGCGGATGGCGTGCGCCTTGGGCTTCATGCCGCCCGCGATGGCGCCGGTGCTCTCCATGGTGGCCAGGTCCGTGAGGTTGGCCAGCGTGACGAGCGACGACGGGTCGCTCACGTTCTTCAGCAGGCCCGGAACCTGGACCAGGAAGAAGAGCTTCTCGGCGGACAGCGCCACCGCCAGCGCCGCGGCCACGGTGTCCGCGTTGGTGTTGTACACGGCGCCGTCCGTGCCACCCGACAGGGGGGCGATGACGGGCACGTAGTCGGCCGAGCGCAGGTGCTCCACCACGCGGGTGTCCACCTGCTCGATGTCGCCCACCAGGCCGTAGTCCACCAGCTTGCCCTCGGTGGCACCGGCTTCCGTCACCATGACGGGCGGGCGCTTGCGCGCCTTGATGAGGCCGGCGTCCACGCCGCTCAGGCCCACCGCGGGCACGCCCGCCGCCTGGAGGTCCGCCAGCAGGTCCGTGTGCAGCTTGCCCGCGAGCACCATCTTCGCCGCGTCCAGCACGGGCGCGGAGGTGACGCGGCGGCCGGCCACCTTCTCCACCGGCAGGTGGAGGGCGTCACACAGCGTGTCCAGCTCCGGACCGCCGCCGTGTACCACGACGGGGCGGATGGAGAAGGTCCACAGCAGGGCAATCTGCTCGCAGGCGGCGCGGCGCAGACGCGGGTCGCTGAGCATGGCGCCGCCGAGCTTCACCACGAACGTCTTGCGGCGGAACTGCTGCACGTACTTCGCCGCGTGGCGAAGCGCGGAGTAGGGGTCGGGCGAAAGGGGCACGTGAGTCCTCGAAGAAGTCAGAAAAGGAAGAATGCGGAGGGGCCGCTCAGCGCGAACGCATCCAGTGCAGCAGCGCCCGCTGGACGTGGTAGCGATTGCCGGCTTCGTCTACGACGCGGCTGCTCGGGTGGTCCAGAACCTCATCGGCCACTTCCACGTTCCGGCGCACGGGCAGGCAGTGGAGGAAGGCCGCGTCCTTCTGCGCGCGCGACATCGTCAGGCGGGTGGGCATCCAACCGGAATAGGACGCGAGCAGCGCGGAGACGTCATTGGGCGAAAACGCCGCAGCGGCCGTGGGGCCCCACGACTTGGCGTAGACGGCGCGGCTGCCGGCCAGGGCCTCGTCCTGGTCGTGCGTATAGGTGACGCTGCCGCCCGTGGCCTTGGCGTATGCCTCCGCCTCGGCGCGGACGGCCGGGTGCAGGTCGAACCCGGGAGGGTGCGCCACGCGAATCTCGCAGCCCGCCGCCGCCGCGCTCAGCAGAAAGGAGTTGGGCACGGCCTTGGGCAGCGGCTTGATGTGCGGCGCCCACGTCAGCGTCACCGGCAGCTTCTTCGTGCTGCCGAACGTCTCACGCAGCGTCAGCATGTCCGCCAGACCCTGGCAGGGGTGCTCGCGCGCGGACTCCATGCTCACCACCGGCACGGTGGACCACTTGCGGAACGCGTTGATGACGGGGTCGAGTTCGTCCTCCTCGTCACCGCCGCCCTGCGAGAAGGTGCGCACGCCGAGCATGTCCACGAAGCGCGACAGGACGGGCGCGGCCTCCTTGAGGTGCTCGGCCCGGTCCGCGTTCATCACCGCGCCCTCGCGGTGCTCCAGCTTCCAGACGCCAGCGCCCACGTCCAGGATGATGGCGTTGCCACCGCCGCGCAGCATGACGGCCTCGAACGAGGTGCGCGTGCGCAGCGACGGGTTGAAGAACACCATCCCCAGCAGCGTGTTGGCGAAGAGCGCGTGCTCCGGGCCCTTCTGCTTCCACGCGAACGCCTGCGCGAGTACCGCCTCCACGCCTTCGGGCCCCAGATCCTTGATGTGCGTGACGTGCTTCATGGGCCTGTCCTCCCCGGCAGCGGCTGCCTGCATATTCGTGATGAATATGCGTGAAAATGCGTGCATTGCCGCGAAAAGGCGGCGGATATTATGCAGAAAGACGCGCCGCGCAAGCGGATTATTCGCAACAGGCGCATGCATGTTCTTGCATGAATATTCACGGGGATGCATGTTGGTGGGAATGAATCTGGACGAGGCCATCCTGCGGCTCATCGCCGAGCGGGAGATCGGCGATCAGGCCGTGCTGCAACAGCTCCTGGAGGCGGAAGGTCAGGCGCCGAGCCAGTCGACGCTGTCGCGGCGCCTGAAGAAGCTGGGCATCTTGAAGGTGGGTGGGCGCTATCAGCGCGCGCCGACCACGCCCGCGGTGATGCCGGAGCGGCCCCGCGTCACCATCCTGGAAGCGCCGCCCAACCTGCTGGTGATTCGAACGGCGCCGGGGTTCGCGCCGGTGCTCGCGCTGGCGTTGGACAAGGAGCGGGAGCTGCCGGGGCTTGCGGGGACGGTGGCGGGGGATGACACCATCTTCGTCGCGGTGACGGACCCGGCACTGCTGCGCGACGTGCGCGCGGCGGTGGAGCGGCTCCTGTCGCTGGGGGCGTGAGAGGCGCGCCCCGTCAGGGGACGCTCGTCATGGGGCTGCGTCCCTGGCGCAGGCGCGGTCTACACGGCCTTCGTTGCCGGCGACCGTTGGACCGCGCCGGGCATCACTTTGAATCACCTGTTCGACGCGTCGAAGCGCCCCGGAGCGCGGGAGCTCACTGGATGGCGAAGACGTAGTTCTGCCCGTGGCGCGAGTCCCACTGCTGGCAGCCCTTGCGGTCCTGGGAGGAGAACCACAGCTCCAGCGTCGCCGGGCCGGGCGGCAGCGGAATGAAGGCGGGGATCTGCCTCCAGAATTCGGCGTCCCATTCACCCCAGCTCGCCGTCAGGCTGAGCATCGTCACCGGGCCGCCGTTGATGCGGTAGTACGCCGTGGTGCCCCAGGCCTTGTAGTTCAGGTACTGCGCCCGGCACTGGGCGATGCGGCCGATGTCGTAGTCCACCATCAGCGTGGTGCCGCCCTGGAGCGTGCCGTGGACCGTGTACGTCCACGCTGGCGCGGGGTGGAACGAAATCGTCGGGTTCTGCGTCACCCACGTGTGGAAGTTGTACTCAAGGTTTGAATCCCAGTGGGAGCAGCCGGTGGCGTCCGTGTTCTGGAACCACAGCTCCAACGTGCCGCCCTGGGCCAGGGGCAGCTGTGTCTGCGCGATGGCGCCCACCGTGGTGGCATCCGCCACGGGGAAGCTTTGCACCGGGCCCCGGTTCGACATGGCGAAGCCGGTGACGGTCCACCCGCTGCCCCGGCACAGCGGCAGGCGCGAGGTGTCATAGGCGATGTCCAGCGCGCCGCCCGCCTCCGGCTGGCCACTGAGCGTGACGCTCCAGTCCGCGGCGAAGGTCAGCGTGGGCGGTCCGGACAGGAAGGCCACGTCGGACTGCACGGCGACGGGCGCTTGCGGCGCTGCGGAGGCGGAGGAGGCAAGACACAGCAACGGCAGCAGGGCGGACAGCAGCGGCTTCATGGCGACTCCCGGGCACGGAGGGTGGTGGCGCCCGGACGGAGGGTGTGGCCCGCCGGACGCGAGCGGCTCGCTAGCACGACCCGGGGAAATGCCGGAATGCCCTGCTTCCGCCGTGCCTGCGGGTGCGCCTCGGCCTGACGTCAGCGGGTGAACGCCTCCTGCTGTAGGACACTGTCGTTTCCCAGCCCCTCCGGACGGGGGAATCGTTGCACCGTGAGGGGTATCCGCCCCAGTTTTCCAAGATTTCTCGTTGAGGGCGTAGTTTCTGTGAGGGCGGCGAACCCGTCTGGCCTGGAGGTGAATGTGGGCATGTCGGAGCTGACAGAGCTGCTGGACCACGCGCGCAAGGGCGAGCAGGGCGCGCGGGATGCGTTGACGGCGGCGGCCTACCGGGAGCTGCGGGACATGGCGCAGCGGGCCATGTCCGATGCGGCGTCGACGCCGTCACTGCAACCCGCGGTGTTGGTGAAGGAGGCGTGGCTGCGTCTGTTCGGCGCGGGGGCCCCGGTGGAGGCGCGGCGTCACTTCTTCAGCGCCGCGGCGCAGGCCATGCGGCGGGTGATGGTGGACCGGGCGCGGCTGCGCAGGGCGCAGCTCCGCGAGGCCCGGCTGGAGCGGGTGAGCCTGGGGGACGTGGCGGCGGATGTCCCGGCGGGTTTGAGCATGGAGGTGCTGGAGCTGGACCGCGCGCTCTCGGAGCTGGACACGTTCCAGCCGCGGCTCGCGCGCATGCTGGAGCTGCGCTACTTCGTGGGCCTGGACCTGCTGGACACCGCCGCGGTGCTGAGCGTGTCGCCCGTCACTGTCAAACGCGACTGGGCCTACGTCCGGGAGTGGCTGCTGACGCGGCTGGGCAACTGACGGCCCGCGCGTCCACGCGGGCCGGGTTGGAATCAGGGGGCGTCGGGCTCAGCGCTTGCGGCGGGCTCGGCCCATCAGTGCCAGCGCCGCCAGCCCCAGTGCCTGGACGCCCGCGCCGCCGCCGCTGCAACCACAGCCGCTGGGCGCGTCGCCCTTGTCGTCAATCGGAGGAGGCGGGGGCGCGATCTGCAGCGACACGCTCCGCGCCGCCGTCTGGTTCGCCGAGTCCGTCACCCGCACCGTCAGCGGGAAGGTGCCGCTGGCGGTCGGAATCCCGCTCAGCACGTAGGCGCCGTCGCGCTGCTGAATCGTCAAGCCTCCGGGCACGGTGCCGCCGTCCAGGCTCCACGTATACGGCGCCCGGCCGCCCTGGACGGTGAAGCGCGCCTCATACGCGGTGCCCTGGGTCGCGGACGCAATCGCGCCGCTGGAGATGCTCAGGGTGCCCACCACGTCCACGCTGTACGTGCGCGCCGCCACACCGCCGCGCGCGTCGCGAACCCGGACGGTGACGGCGGTGCTACCGGACTGCGCGGGCGTGCCGGTGAAGGTACCCGTCGTGGGGGAGAACGTCAGGCCCGAGGGCAGCGTGCCCTCCAGCTCGAACGTCAGGGTGCCCGAGCCGCGCGTGCTCAGTTCCACGTTGGCGGCCGAGCCCAGCCGGAACGGGGGCAGCGTCTCCGTGAGGAGCTCCGGCAGCGGCCAGGGCCGGCGCGCGGCCACCAGCAGACGCCGCTGGCTCACCGCGACCACGGAGGTGTCGCCCGTGGCGAAGGCCGTGGACGCATAGTTGCCGCCCGCGCCCGTCGGGTGCGCCGTCCATTCCTTTCCATCCGCCGACACCTGCAGCTCGAACGAGGGCAGTACTCCCACGACTTGCGGGTCGACGGCCGTCCAGCTGACGACGAAGCTCTGGTCCACGAACGTCATGAGCGGGGTGGGGAGCGGAGCGTCGGCGGGAAGCCGGAGGCTCTCCACGCGCGTCCAGGTGCCGCCGAGGTCCTCGGAGAGGAAGAATCCGCTCGTCGGTTCCACCGCCTGGGGCGCCAGAGGGGGCAGTTGGTTGGGACGGGCGAAGGCGAGGAAGCGACCATTTCCGGCGATGAGCCGGGCGATGGTGAGCCCGGACAGCGTGGCGGGCTGGAACACCTCCCAGGCGGCGCCAGCGCCCTGGGGCCGCACGAGGACAGGATGCTGGGAGGGCGCGCCCGCCATCGGGTTGGCCACGGCGAGGAAGCTGCTCTGACCGGCCACCAGCGTCACGACGTCATAGGCGCTGTTGATGCTCTCATCGGTCCAGCGCTGGCCGTCCGTGGAGCTGGCGATGAGGCCCGCGGTGCCCACCGCGACCATCCGGCTTCCGCTGAGCGCGAGCTCCAGGAAGCGCCGGCCCCCGGGCGCCGGGTCCTGGTAGGCGGGGGCCCAGGTGTGCGCGTTGTCGGACGAGACGACGATGCGCCCGTTCGACAGGCCGAACCACTTGCGCTGGGAGTAGACCAGCCGCTCCAGCGGGAGGGGCGACGTGGTCCCCTCCGCCACGGGAACGAAGCCCGTCCACTGGCGCCCGTCCGGGGAGCGCAGCAGCTCCGGGTTGCCCGTGGCCGCCGCCAGGAACGTCCCGTTGCCATGCCAAGCGCGCGTCACGGACGGCGTCACCAGGATGCCGGTGGCGACGCCTGCTTGCCAGTCGTCGAAGGTGGTGGCGGGCGCCACGTTGACGTGGAGCAGGCGCTCCAGGCGTCCCGAGAAGTCCGTGGGCTGGTAGGTCGGAGCCTGCCCCCCTCCGACCGGAGGCGTCATCTCGCGGAACCCGCTCTGGTACCGCACCCGGTAGGCCCCCTGGGCCGCCGCGGGCACGGGGAGCGTGAGCTGCGCGGTCGTTTGGACCTCCTGGTTCGTCGTGGTCACGTTTTCCGACACCAGGCAGTGCCAGGTGGCGCCGTCGACGGGCCAGGCGGACTGGGCCTCGGCGGAGAGCGCCGCGGCGCCCGGCTGCGCGGCGGTGGCCGCCGAGCCGGCATGCGTGTAGCTGCCGCCCGGCGCTTGCCAGCCCACGGGCAGGGCGATGCAGGCCACCAGCTGACCGGTGCGCGCGGAGGTCAGACTGGGCCCGGAGGAGACCTGGAGGCTCAGTGAGACGGAGGTGCCACTGCGGACCGTGCCTTCGTGACTGACGATGGCCTCGGACTGGAAGCCGGAGACGACCCACCACAGCGAAGCCCCCAGCAGGGCTCGCAGGGAACGATTGCGATTGAGCAAGGGGGACATCCTGTCGCGATGCGAGAGGAGCCCTGTCTACGGTTTCGCATTCCCCCGAGTCAAATCAGCGTGGGCGTCTCGCGAACCCCGCCGCCGAACAGGTGCCGGCTCGGGGGCAAGGTGCTGCGCGCTCCCTGGCCATCACGGCTTGTCGAGCAGCTCCAGGGCGGCGGTGGTCAGCGTGGTGACGCCCGTGCGCAGCGTGCGCTCGCGGTCCGGCGCGAAGAGGGGCGAATGCATCGAAGGCAGCGCGGTCCCCGCGGACATGGCCTGGGCGTATTGCCGCGGCTCGGTGGAGCCGAGCCAGAGCATCACGGCGGGAACGCCCGCGCGCCCGTACTCGGAGAAGTCCTCGCCGCCCATGACGGGAGGCGCCTCCTGGAGGTTCTTTTCGCCCAGGACGCGGGACACCGCGCCCACCAGCCGCTTGGTGAGTGCCGGGTCGTTGAAGGTGGAGGGCGTGCCCTCGGTGATGGCGATGTCGGGTGGACGGGGCGCGCCGGAGGCCATGGCCTCCGCCTTGGCGATGCGCTCGATGCCGTCCAGCAGGGCCTTGCGGACCTCGGGCTTGTACGAGCGCACGGAGAGGTGGAGCTTCACGTCATCGGGAATGATGTTGTGCTTGGCGCCGCCATGAATGGAGCCGACCGTCACCACCGCGGGCTCCAGCGGGTTCTTCTCGCGGCTGACGAGCGTCTGGAGCGACAGGACGACGCGCGCCGCCATTACCACCGGGTCCACGGTGGTGTGGGGATAGGCGCCATGTCCCCCCTTGCCATGCAGGGTGATTTCAACGCTGTCCACGCTCGCCATCGCATACCCGGGGGTGAACTCCACTGTGCCCGCCGCGGCGGTGTTGACGTGGAGCGCCACCGCGAAGTCCGGCTTGGGGAAGCGCTTGAAGAGGCCGTCCTGGAGCATCTGCCGGGCGCCCGCGCCCACCTCTTCCGCCGGCTGGCCCACCAGCAGCAGTGTGCCTCGCCACCGGTCCTTCGAACGGGCCAGCAGCGTGGCCGTCCCCAACAACGACGTCATGTGCACGTCATGGCCACACGCGTGCATGACCGGGTGGGTCGCGCCCGCGGCGTCCTTCGCCTTCTGCTTGCTCGCATAGGGCAGGCCCGTCTTCTCCTCCACGGGCAGCGCGTCCATGTCCGCGCGCAGCATCACCGTGGGGCCCTGGCCGTTGCGGAGCAGGGCCACGACGCCGTGCCCGCCCACCTTGGACGTCACCTGGAAGCCGAGCTTGCGCAGCCGGTCGGCCAGCTTCGCCGCCGTCTTGGTTTCCTGGTTGGACAGCTCCGGCGTCTGGTGCAGGTCGCGGTAGAGCGCGTCGAGCTCTGGGTAGATGGCATCGAGCCCACCCAGGACGGGCGGCGTCTCCGCGGCGAGCGCGAGGCCGCCGGGCGCGGCCAGGGAGATGAGCAGCAGGGAAAGCAGAGGGGAAATCTTCACGGGGCGGACTCCTGTCCGTCGGGGAGCGGGGTGCCACTACAGCACACCCGCCGTGTCAGGAGGGGTAAGCCCGCATGTCCCGTCACCCTCGAAGGGGCGGGATTGACGGCCAGGAGGCAGAGCGCGTCTGCTTCACGCATGTCCCAATCTGGTTCTCCCGTGGCGGACGACCTGCCCGTGGCGCGTCCGGTGGATGCCTCCGAGCGAGTCGTCTTGCTGGACGCCCTCCGTGGCTTCGCGCTCTGGGGCGTCTTCGTGTCCAACAGCCTCATGTGGCTGAGTGGACGGGCCTTCATGCCCCGTGAGGCTTCGACCGCGCTGGATGCGCACCTGCTGGAGCAGGTGATTGGCGCCATCTATCAGCTCTTCGTGACGCAGAAGTTCATCACCATCTTCTCGTTCCTCTTCGGCCTGGGCTTCGCACTCCAGTTCTCGCGGGCCGAGGCACGTGGCGTCTCCGGCGCGCCGCTTTACCGCCGGCGGCTGCTGATGCTCTTCGGCATCGGTCTGGCGCACGCCCTTCTGTTGTGGACGGGCGACATCCTCCACACCTACGCGATGGTGGGCTTCCTGCTGATGGCCTTCCGGGCCCGCTCCAACCGCACGGTGCTGTTCTGGGCGCTGGGGCTCGTCACCGTGATGCCGTTCCTGGTGCCCGCCGCCATGCGCTACACGCCCATCCTGCTGCACGGCGCGGAGGCCGCGGCCGAGGCCGCGAAGGCCAGTCAGGCCAGGGATATGGCCTTGAGAGCCGACACCCTGGCGGCGTTGTCGAGCGAGTCGTTCTGGACGGCGCAGGTGGGCAACGCACGCTTCTTCCTGGAGAACCTCGGCGGCGGCTTCCGGCGCGTGCTCTGGATGAGCCTCATCCTGGGGCGCTTCCTGCTGGGGTTGCTGGCGGGGCGTCTGCTCCTGTTGCAGGACGTGGAGCGTCACCGGGCGTTGCTGCGCCGGATTCTCGGCTGGGGGCTGAGCGTGGGCCTCGTCCTCAATGGCGGTGGGTTGCTGCTGTTCCGCCTGCGCAAAGCCGGCGTGCTGGAGTGGGACCCGAAGGGGCCCTGGATGATGATCGTCAACGGCTTCCAGGAGCCCGGCTTCATCGCCATGGGCGCGGCATATGTGGCGGCCTTCGCGCTGCTCTTCCAGCGGGAGCGCTGGAGCCGCTGGCTGGGCGCGCTGACGCCCGTGGGTCGCATGGCCCTGACGAACTACCTGATGCAGTCCGCGGTGAGCATCTGGATTTATAGCGGTTGGGGCCTGGGCTTCATCGGCAAGCTGCCGGCGTCGCGCATCGTCGTCATCTGCTGCGTCATCTTCGCGGCGCAGGTGGTGTTCAGCCGTCTGTGGTTGGCGCGCTTCCGCTTCGGTCCCGCGGAGTGGCTGTGGCGCTCGCTCACGTATGGAAGGGTCCAGCCCATGCGGCGGCTCGCTGGCGACGGAGGCGTCTCCGGCGTCAGCGCTTCTTGAGTGGGCGAGGGCTCAGAGTGAGTTGAGGAACGCGAGCAGCGCCTGCCGGTCCACGAGCGGCAGGCGCGTGTAGCGCTCCTGGGCCGGCGCGGCCTCGCCGCCATGCCACAGCACGGCCTCTTCCAGGTCGCGAGCCCGCCCGTCATGCAGGAAGCGGGTGTGCCCGTTCACCGCTTTCACGAGGCCCACGCCCCACAGCGGCGGGGTGCGCCACTCGGTGCCGGTGGCGAGCCCGTCCGGACGGTCATCCGCGAGCCCTTCGCCCATGTCGTGGAGCAGCAGGTCCGTGTAGGGGCGGATGCGCTGGCCGGACAGTTCGGGGAAGCCGGGCACGCCTTCCGTCTCGAAGACGGTGGCCACGTGGCACCCCGCGCAGCCGATGGCGCCGAACACCGCCTTGCCGCGCAGGACGTCGGCGGATTCCCAGTTCCGGCGCTTGGGCACGGCGACCAATCGCGCGTAGATGAGCAGCGCGTCCAGTTCCTGGGGGCTGACCTCGGGTGGGGCGGCCTCGCCGGCCTCGCGTCCCTGCTCGCGGGGATACAGCTCCGTCGTCAGTCCCATGTCGGTGACGAGCGCGTGTGCCACCTGCTGGTGCAGCGTGGGTTGGTTGGCCTTCCAGCCGAAGCGCCCCAGCCGCGTCTGTCCCGTCGCCGCGTCCCGCACACGGTTGGCTCGGCCGGAGATGCCATCCTGGTCACGGTCCTCCGAATCCTCGTGGGCCAGTACCGCCGCCTCGGGGATGGCCTCGAGCAGGCCGAGGCCGAAGTTCGCGGGTGCGACACGAGGAGAGAAGGGGGGCTCCTCTCCGAGGGGCCCCTTCGACAGTTGGGTGAATCGGTAGCGGGGCCGGTGGAGGACGTAGGTCTCGCCCGAGGCGAACCGGCCGGTGACTTCTTCGTACGTCACCTCGACGCTGCCTTCCGCGCCGGTTCCGTCGACATGGCGAACGTCGAGCTGCGCGCCATACACCGGATGCGGCCCACGGCCGTCTGGCCCGCTCAGTTGGAACGCGAGGGAGACGGGCGTCTCGCTCGGGGAGGCGGGGGGCTGGCCGCGTCCATCCTTCACGTGGCAGGTCATGCACGAGGGGGCGTTGAACAGCGGCCCCACTTGGATGGGGCCGTCCACGTCCGTCCAGTCGCGGCCGAAGACGCGCTTGCCCGCGTGGAAGTCCTCCCAGCGCGTCCGCGGCATGTTCATGGGGGCGCGGCCGAAGGCGTTGCGTCCCGGGTCCGGCACGGAGCCCGGTCCGCCAGACAGCTCCTCTCCAGGCTCCGTCGTGGCGGGCAGTGCGCCCAGCTCGAGAGGCCGGGGCAGCCGGGGCGTGCTCGCCCAGACAGCGGCGATGGCGATGGCTCCGACGGGAATGCCTAGAAGGTACAGCCGCCTGCGCATCAGAACGTCTCCCGAGGGAAAGCCTACTCGCTTCCCGTGACGCGCTTCGAGGCGAAGCGCCATCCGTGGCCGCGAGGTGTGCACCCATCGCGCCACGAGGCGCGCAGCCATGCTGCTGCTGGGAGAAGCGGCGTTCGCGAGGACGAGGCGCGTGGCCGTGTAGCGCGTTCCGCTACAGGGCCGAGGCGTGTGTGTCGTTCAATGCTACAGACGCGGTGTTTCACGCTCCGCCTGGGAGGAGGGCGCGAGCGGTTCTTCAGGCCGGCTGCGCCGCTTCTGCCTCGGCGAGTCGCTGGTGCGCCTGCGCCGTCAGCTCGAAGGAGCGCAGCCGCGCGGCGTGGTCGTAGACCATTCCCGTCACCATCAGCTCATCGACTCCCGTGAGTCGAATGAACGCCGCCAGGCCCTGCTGAACGGTGTCGGGCGCGCCGATGACGGAGTACTTCAACGCGTGGTCGGCGCTCGCGCGGTCCAAGGGCGAAGCCACGGAGTCGATGTCATCGACCGGGGGCGGGAGCTGACCGGGCGTGCCGCGGCGCAGGCGGATGAACTGCTGCTGCACGGACGTGAAGAGGCGCTGCGCCTCCGCATCCGTATCCGCCGCGAAGACATTCACACAGGCCATGGCGTAGGGCCGCTCGAGCGACTCGGACGGCTTGAAGCGCTCCCGGTAGATGTCCAGGGCCTGAAGCAGGGCATCGGGCGCGAAGTGGGAGGCGAAGGCGAATGGCATGCCCAGCATCGCCGCGAGCTGCGCGCTGAACAGGCTGGAGCCGAGCAGCCAGATGGGCACCTTCAAACCCGCGCCCGGCACCGCCTGGATGAGCTGCCCCGGCTCGGTGGGCTCGAAGTACGACTTCAGCTCCACGACGTCCTGGGGAAAGGTGTCCGCGCTCGCCGCCAGGTCCCGCCGCAGGGCGCGCGCCGTCAGCATGTCCGTGCCCGGCGCCCGGCCGAGCCCCAGGTCGATGCGCCCCGGGTAGAGCGTCTCCAGCGTGCCGAACTGCTCCGCGATGATCAGCGGCGCGTGATTCGGCAGCATGACGCCGCCCGAGCCCACCCGGATGTGCTTCGTCCCCCCGGCCACGTAGCCGATGACCACGGACGTCGCCGCGCTGGCGATACCCGTCATGTTGTGGTGCTCGGCCAGCCAGAAGCGCTTGAAGCCCCAGTCCTCCGCGTGCCGTGCCAGGTCCAGCGTGTTCCGGAGCGCGTCGGCCGCGGTGGAGCCCTGCGTGACGGGCGAGAGGTCGAGGACGGAGAAAGGAATCATGGGGCCCCTACTAACGCCGTCCCTGGGGCCTCCGCTTGCCCATGAACAGGGTATGCCGCGTCCCCTTGGTGCCATGCGCCGCCGGGTGCAGCACCTGGACGGTGAAGCCCGCTTGCTCCATGCGGCGTTCGAAGGCGGGGGAGGGCCCGGCGCTCCACACGCCCAGTACGCCTCCTGGCCGCAGCGCCTGGACGGCGTGCGCCAGCCCCACGCGCCCATAGAGGCCGTGGTTGTCGGGGTGGGTGAGGGCGGTGGGGCCGTTGTCCACGTCGAGCAGGATGGCGTCATAGGTCCCGGACTGACGGGCCATGTGCTTGCCCACGTCGAGCTCCACCACGGTGACGCGCGGGTCCTCCAGAGGCGCCCCAGCCAGCGGCGCGAGCAGCCCCCGGTTCCACGTCACCACGACGGGGAGCAGCTCCGCCACCGTGACACGCGCGTCGGGCCCCAGCCGGTCCAGCACCGCGCGGGCGGTGTAGCCGAAGCCCAGCCCGCCCACGAGCACCCGGACGCCGCTTCGGCCCGCCAGCCCTTCACAGCCGGCCTCGGCCAGCGCTTCCTCGGAGCCGTGCTGCCGGCTGGACATCAGCGTCTGGCCCCGCACGCGGAAGACGTACTCGTCCCCGCGCCGGGCCAGGGTGACTTCCCCCACGTCCGGGACTTCTGCGCGCTCCAGCGTCTCCCAGGGCTTCATGGCCGGGCTCTTCGCGCGGAGGCGGCCCGGCGTCAAGCCATGACGCCGGGCCGGGGCACATCTGTGGACGCCCGGGCTAGGCCGAGCGCTTCACGTCCTTCGAGGTGTCCACCAGCACCTTGGCGAAGGTGAGCCCGTCCGGGCCCGCATCCGCCAGGATGTGGTCGCCCGGGACGAACTCGCCGCCCAGGACCTTGAGGGCCAGCGGGTCCAACAGGTTCTTCTGCACCGCGCGCTTCAGGGGCCGCGCGCCGTACGTCGGGTCGTAGCCGCGCTCGGCGAGCAGCTCGCGCGCCTTCTCCGTCAGCTCCAGCGTCAGCCGCTTGTCGGCCAGCAGCTTGGACAGCCGCGCCAGCTGCAGGTCCACGATGCGGTAGATGTCCTTCTTCCGCAGCGGCTCGAAGATGACGACCTCGTCCACGCGGTTGAGGAACTCCGGCCGGAAGTGCGCGCGCAGCGCGTCCATCACCTCGTTGCGCGTGCGCTCGTCCAGCTCCTCCTTGCCCGCCATGCCGGCCTGGATGTCCTGCGAGCCGATGTTGGACGTCAGGATGAGCACCGTGTTCTTGAAGTCCACCGTGCGGCCCTGGCTGTCCGTCAGCCGGCCCTCGTCGAGAATCTGGAGCAGCACGTTGAAGACGTCGTGGTGCGCCTTCTCGATTTCGTCGAAGAGGACCACCGTGTACGGCCGCCGGCGCACCGCCTCGGTGAGCTGGCCGCCTTCCTCGTAGCCGACGTACCCCGGAGGCGCGCCCACCAGCCGGGCCACGGAGTGCTTCTCCATGTACTCGGACATGTCGATGCGGACCATGGCCGAGTCGTCATCGAAGAGGAACTCCGCCAGCGCCTTGGCCGTCTCCGTCTTGCCCACGCCCGTGGGGCCCAGGAAGATGAACGAACCGATGGGGCGGTTGGGGTCCTGCAGTCCGCTGCGCGCGCGGCGCACCGCGTTGGACACCGCCTCGATGGCGCTGCGCTGGCCAATCACCCGGTTCGCCAGCCGGTCCTCCATGTGGACCAGCTTCTGGACCTCGCCCTCCATCAGCCGCGAGACGGGGATGCCCGTCCACTTGGCCACCACCTGGGCGATGTCCTCCGCGTCGACTTCCTCCTTGAGGAACTTCTGGTTCTTCTGCAGCTCGGCCAGCTTCTCGTTCTGCGCCTTCAGCTCCTTGTCGAGCGAGGGGATGACGCCGAACTTCAGCTCCGCCGCGCGGTTCAGGTCGCCCTGACGCTCGGCCGTGGCCTGGTCGTTCTTCGCCTTCTCCTGCTTCTCCTTCAGGCTGCGGATGGCGCCAATGGCCGTCTTCTCCGCGTCCCAATGCACCTTGAGCGCGTTGAACTTCTCGCTCAGGTTGGCCAGCTCCTTCTCAATCTGGCCCAGGCGCTCCTGGGAGTGCGGGTCCGTCTCCTTGCGCAAGCCCTCCCGCTCAATCTGGAGCTGCGTCATCTTCCGGCGCACGTCGTCCAGCTCCGTGGGCATGGAGTCGATTTCGATGCGCAGGCGGCTGGAGGCCTCGTCGACCAGGTCGATGGCCTTGTCCGGCAGGAACCGGTCCGCGATGTAGCGGTGGCTCAGCGTGGCGGCGGCCACCAGGGCGTTGTCCTGGATGCGCACGCCGTGGTGCACCTCGTAGCGCTCCTTCAGGCCGCGGAGGATGCTGATGGTGTCGTGCACGCTCGGCTCGCCCACCAGGACGGGCTGGAAGCGCCGCTCCAGCGCGGCGTCCTTCTCGATGTGCTTGCGGTACTCGTCCAGCGTGGTGGCGCCGATGCAGTGCAGCTCGCCGCGCGCCAGCGCCGGCTTGAGCATGTTGCCCGCGTCCATGGCCCCTTCGGCCTTGCCCGCGCCCACCAGCGTGTGGAGCTCGTCGATGAAGAGGATGACCTCGCCCGCGGCGTCGGCAATCTCCTTGAGGACGGCCTTGAGGCGCTCCTCGAACTCACCGCGGTACTTCGCGCCTGCCACCATGGCGCCCAAATCCAGGGACACCAGGCGCTTGTTCTTCAGGCCCTCCGGCACGTCGCCATCGACGATGCGCCGCGCCAGTCCTTCCGCGATGGCCGTCTTGCCCACGCCGGGCTCGCCGATGAGCACCGGGTTGTTCTTGGTGCGCCGGCTCAGCACCTGGACGCACCGGCGGATCTCCTCGTCACGGCCGATGACGGGGTCGAGCTTGCCGGAGCGCGCCGCCTCCGTGAGGTCGCGGCCGTACTTCTCCAGCGCCTGGTAGGTCGACTCGGCGTCCTGGCTCGTCACGCGCCCGGAGCCCCGGACGTCCTTGAGCCCGGACAGCACGCGCTCCCTCGTGACGCCCGAGGACTTCATCACCTCGCCCACCGCGCCCTTGTCGTGCGTGAGCGCGAGCAGCAGGTGCTCCGAGGAGATGAACTCGTCCTTGAGGGACTTGGCCTCGTCCTCGGCCTTGTCGAAGGTCTTGAGCAGCCGCTGGCCGAGCATCGCGCTCTCGCCCCCCTGCATGCGGGGCAGCTTCTGGAGCGCTTCGCCAAGCCGCGCGGCGAACAGTTTCACGTCGGCCCCGATCTTCCGGAGCAGGGGGTCGACGATGCCGTCCTTCTGGCCAAGCAGCGCAGCGGCCAGGTGCTCGGGCTCGTACTGCGGATTGTCCGCCCGACGGGCCAGGGCCTGACCCTCGTGGATCGCCTCCTGCGCCTTCACTGTGTACTTGTCGAGTCGCATGCCTCCAACGTAAGAGTCGGCCACCCCTTGGCAAGCAGCGCACGTGGCGCGGCGTTTCCGTTTGCCTGAAATTGTTTGGACTCCTGGGAACCACCTGCTTTTCAGGGTGCCGGAGTTGCCAGCGGGTATGATGCCGGGTATAGGCGGCGCCCAATCCCCTGGGGGGCTGAAACTGAAAGCACACGGCGGATATCTCCTACGACTCGAAAGCTTCGGCGGCCTGGAGCTGCTCCGGTTGGCGCGTGAAGCGCTGGCGCTGGACGGTGCGATGGGCGCGACGGGGCTGAAGGTGTCCGTCAACCGGCGCCGCAAGGTGGTCCGTCTGGCGTACGTGGCTCCCTTCACGGAGGGACGGCAGGGCGCACACTGGTATGCGGCCCACCATGCGCTCCCCCGGCTGCTCTCCCGGGCGACGAACGCTGCCGTCCAGGCCTACGTCTATGATCCAGACGAAGGCGAGCAGGTCATCGCGTACGGCAACGGCCGACGCGTGGGCGGCGAGCGGGTCGTCTACGAGGACGTGGAGCTCCCGGTACCGCTGGACCAGATGGACGACGCGGCCTTCAAGCACATGCAGGAGCGCTGGCCGGTGGGCCACCTGGCGTACGTCTTCGGTCTGACGCGCAAGGAGCTGCTGCGGCTGCCGCGCGTGGCTCCGGGCCAGGAGCTGGCGCTGGAGGGGCGTGACGCAGAAGGGGCCGCCATCTTGGAGGCCCTCCTACCGACCTGCCAGGTGACGCTGCCGGAGTCCGACGCCCTCTGAGGAGGGTTACTCCGCCTGCGGCCCGTCCTGCACGGCCATGGCCTCGCGGACGCGCTGGCTGCGGAAGTACTGCCCCAGAATCGCGAAGGTGCCCGCCACCACCACGGTGCCGAAGATGGCGCTCCCCACGCCCATCGCGCTCAGGATTTCGCGAGAGGCCTCGACGGTGATGTCCGGTGGGAACTCGGGCATCTTGCTCATCGGCTCCGCCAGCGCCGCGAAGAGGCGCTGCTTGGCCACGGACATCTGCGCGCCGTCGATGGTGCGCAGCCCGGCGGCGATGATGGCCGCGCGGCTCAGGACCCGGCTCATGGCGTCGCGGTGCAGGTTCTCCGGACGCAGCATGCGCGCTGCGGACACGCTGACAAAGGCGCAGGCAACGGCCAGCAAGCCGAGCAGCACCGCGCGCGGCTCCCGCATGGGCTCCAGCGCCGCGTAGTAGACCTCGAGAATCTTCGGGTCGAGTGCCGGGGCGCCGGGAATCCGAGGCAGCTCCTGCTCCATCCGGAGCGAGCGCGCTTCGTAGAAGTTCGCCATCTCGACGGCTTCCATCAGCGCTGCCCAGCCCGTGAAGATGGAGAGCACCAGGCCCACGATGGCGGCGAAGCGGATGCCGCCGGGCAGGCCCTTCCTACTGGAGTGCTTCACCGCTTGGTCGCCTCCACGTAGCGCAGGCGGAGGTCCGCGAGCAGCCCGTCGAAGAGCTTCTCTTCCTCGGCCGTCAGGTTGCCCCGCGTCTTCGCGCGCAGCATGGACAAGAGGTCCAGGTTCTGCCGGGCCAGCGGCAGGTCCTTCTCCGTCTGACCCGTTTCAGGATTGGGCGCACCTCCCAGGTGGATGAGCACCGCGGTGCCCAGCCCCACGATGAAGGTGCTGAAGGAAATCGACTCCTCGGACGCGGAGCGCGCTTCCCCCCGCATCACGAAGGTCTCGCCGCGCTTCTCGTCCCCGGAGCTCATGCGGAGACCGGCCCCTCGTCGTCGGAGGTCTCGTTCGAAGCGGTGGTGGCCTCTTCGTCGCTCCCGGCCTCGTCGGCCTCAGCGGCGTCGCCATCCGTCGACTCGGCGGCGGCGGAGGTCTCGGCCTCATCGCTGTCGTCGGACGTATCGTCGCCCTCGTCCTCGTCCTCGAAGTCATCCTCTTCGTCTTCGTCGTCGAAGTCGTCGGCGTCGTCGAGCATGAGCGTCTCAACGGGGACGGACTTCTCCGCCACGTCGGGCAGGCCCTGGAGGTGGCGCTCGTACTCCGCCTCGTCGAGCTGGCCTGAGCGCACGTACCGCTCCGCGGTGCGCTTATCGAGGTACTTCGGGTCCGCCGAATCCGCCATGGTTCAAATCCTCAGAATTGCTTGGAAAACAGCGCGGCACCTTATAGCAGGGTGGCCATCTGTCAACGCCGCCGTCCCGCCTTCCAGAGCCGATGAACGCACCGTCCCGCCCGTACCTTCCCCGCGGTCCCTACCTGCTGTGCGACGACTCCGTCCTGCCGGAGATTTCACTGGTGGACAAGGCGGCTCGCCTGGTGGCCGGCGGGGCCCGGGTGGTGCAACTGCGCATGAAGCGCACCCCGGTCCGTGAAGCGCTGGCCGCCACGCGGCAGGTGGTGGCGCTGTGCCGCCGCGAAGGCGCGCTGTGCCTGGTGAACGACCGGGTGGACCTGGCGCTGCTGGCGGACGCGGACGGTGTGCACGTGGGTGACGAGGACGTGCCCGCCGAGGATGCGCGCGCGCTGCTGGGGCCTGGCCGTCTGGTGGGCGTCACGGTGCGAGACGTGGTGGGCGCGCGTGCGGCACAAGCGGCGGGGGCGGACTATGTGGGGCTGGGGCCTGTCTTCCCCACGTCGACGAAGCAGGTGCCCGCGCCAGTGCTGGGGCTGGAGGCCTTCGCGTCCGTGGTGCGTGACAGCCCGCTGCCCGTGGTGGGCATTGGTGGGGTGGGGCTGGTGAACATCGCGAGCGTGGCGGCGGCTGGGGCGCACTGCGCGGCGGTGGTGTCCGACGCGCTGCTCGCCGCGGATATCACCGAGCGTGTGAGGCGGCTGGTGGCCGCGTTTGAACAGGGGCGCCCCGGGGCATAGCCTCGAAGCCAGGAGCTTCCATGAACAACCATTCGCGTCACCACGGGCCGGCGCCGCGCCGCCCCAACATCGGCATCACCCCGGACTGGAGTCCGGCGGGAGAGCAGCCCTTTGCCCGCTATGAGCTGAAGGTTCCGTACGCGGACGCCGTCCTTCGCGCGGGCGGGCTGCCCTTCGTGTTGCCGTATTCGGACGAGCCGGCCTGCGTGGAGTCCTATCTGGACCGCATCTCCGGAGTGCTCGTCACGGGCGGCGCGTTCGACATTCCTCCGTCGGCCTACGGCGAGGATGCGCGCGAGGGCTTGGGGGCGCTGAAGGAAGGGCGTACCGCTTTCGAGGCGGCGCTCATGCGCGGCGCGCTCAAGCGCAACATGCCGGTGCTGGGCATCTGTGGCGGCATGCAGCTGCTCAACGTCATCCTGGGTGGCACGCTGTACCAGGACATCGGCCGTGAGGTGGAGGGCGCTCGCGAGCACGAGCAGAAGCACGACCGCACGCACCCGCAGCACCCGGTGGACGTAAAGAGCGGCACGTTGCTGGCGGAGGCGGTGGGGTATGGCCAGTTGATGGTCAACTCCACCCATCACCAGTCGGTGCGCGGCGTGGGCAAGGACGTGACGATTACCGCGGTGGCGCCGGATGGCGTGGTGGAGGCCATCGAGTCCTCCGTGCACACCTTCGCCGTGGGCGTGCAGTGGCACCCCGAATACATGTCCACGACCATTCCGGTGCACGTAGGGCTCTACAAGGCGTTCGTGCAGAAGGCGCGCGAGCATCGCCGGTGAGTCCCCGCGTCCTCCTGCTTGCGGGGTTGGAGCCCACGGGACGGGCGGGGCTCTTGGCGGATGTCGCCGCGGTGCGCGCGCTGCGGGGCCAGCCGGTGGCGGTGCCCACGGCGCAGACGGCGCAGGGGGTCCGCACCTTCACCTGGACGGCCTCGCCGCCGCGCGTGCTGTCCGCGCAGGTGGCCGCCGCGCGCGAGCTGGGGCCGGTGCACGCGGTGAAGTGCGGCATGGTGCCCGCGCGCGCGCAGCTCCAGGCCGCGCAGCGGGCCCTGGAGGACACGGGCGCGTGGTGGGTGGTGGACCCGGTGGTGCGCACCTCCCGGGGCGAGCCGCTGACGCGCCTGTCCGCACGGGCCTACCTGTCTCTGGCCGGGCCGCGCGTGGTGCTCACGCCGAACCTGGATGAAGCAGGCTGGCTGCTGGGACGCCCCGTCGCGCGCACGGTGGACGAGGCTGTCGAGGCTGCGGAGGCACTGGCACAGCACGGCTTTGGCGCGGTGCTGGTGAAGGGCGGGCACTTGCCGGACACACAGGGGTTGGCGGACGTCCTGGCCACACCGGCCCGCGTGCGAGTGCTGGAGGGCAAGAGGCTGGCTCGCGCCCCCGGACGCCGGGGCACCGGGTGCCGGCTGGCCTCCGCGCTGGCCACGGAGCTGGGCCGGGGCCGCGCGCTGGAGACGGCGGTGCGTTCGGCCCGCACGCTGGTGGTGCGCTACCTGCGGACCGGCGTGGAGTAGGGCGGGCCCGCTGCTCCCTGCGAACCGGCAGGGGCGGGTGCGAGGTGCACCGCGCCCGCGCGAACACGGAGGGCTGCTACTCGCTCCGAGACCGGCTCTCGAAGCGGGTGTACTCGGCCAGGAACACCAGGTCGATGGAGCCGATGGGGCCGTTACGCTGCTTGGCGACGATGAGCTCCACGGGGATGACGGTGTTCGACTGCTGCGCCGGCTGCCCGTCGGGGCCCGCTTCGTCAGACGTCTCACGGTGGATGAACATCACCACGTCGGCGTCCTGCTCGATGGAGCCGGACTCACGCAGGTCTGACAGCAGGGGCTTGCCGTCCTTGCGGTCCTCCACCTTTCGGCTGAGCTGACTGAGCGCGATGATGGGCACCTCCAGCTCCTTGGCGAGCTGCTTCAGCGCGCGGGAGATTTCGGCGACCTCCAACTGGCGGCTTTCCACCTTGCCCTTCTGATGCATGAGCTGGAGGTAGTCGATGACGATGAGCGACAGGCGCGGGTCGCGCTGCTTCACGCGGCGGGCCTTGGCGCGCAGGTCGAACGGGGACAGGCCGCCTGAGTCGTCGATGTAGATGGGCGCGTTGTAGAGCGCGCCCGCCATCTCCTGGAACTTCTCCTCGTCGTGCGGCGTCAGCCGGCCGCCGCGCAGCTTCTTCATGTCCACGCGCGCGGTGGAGGCCAGCAGACGCATCAGCAACTGGTCGGCGGGCATTTCGAGGCTGAAGATGCCGACGGCCTTGTTCTCCTTCAGCGCCGCGTGCACCGCGATGTTCATCGCGAAGGACGTCTTGCCGATGCCGGGACGCGCCGCGAGGATGATGAGCTCGCCGGCGTGCAGGCCGGTGAGCTGGTTGTCCAGGTCGATGTAGCCGGTGGACAGGCCCGTGATGCCCGTGGCCGCCGCCTTCATCTTGTCGAGCAGGTCGAGCGTATGCTCCATCAGCTCGCTGACCGGGCGCAGGTCGCCCTCGCGCTTCTTCTCCGCGAGGAGGAACACCTTGCGCTCGGCCTCGTCGAGCAGCACCTCCAGCTCGCCCGTCTCCTGGCTGGCGAGGTCCTGAATCTCCCTGCCCGCCTGGGCCAGGCGGCGGCGGATGGCCTGGTCCTTGACGATCTGCGCGTACTGGACCGCGTTGGACGCGATGGGCACCACCTGGTCCAGACGCATCAGGTAGGCCGGACCGCCCACCGACACCAGGTGGCCCAACACCTTCAGCTCCTCGGCCAGCGTCAGGTGGTCCACCTGTCTCGACTGGCCGTCGAGCTTCAGCATCGCCTCGAAAATCTGGGCGTGTGCGGGGCTGGAGAAATCCTCTGGGTGGACGACCTCGCCTACCGCGGCGATGAGCGTGTTGTCCGCCAGCACGGCGCCCAGCACGGCGCGCTCCGCGGCGAGGTCCTCGTGGACCTTCCGACCCTCTCTGAACTCGTGGACGTTCTCCATGGCAGCCCGCCCACTCTACAGGCAGGGCTGACACAACCAAATTTGCTGCCACAGCCCTGTAGCAGTGCCGCTTACCCCTCCAGTCCCCACTTCTGGAGGAACGCTTCACGCCAGGTGCGGCTGAGTACGACGGAGCTCCCGTCCCTGAGGACGAGGATTCCATCCCCATGGCTCCACGGCTCCAGGCGGGCCACCGCGTCCAGATTGACGATGTCGCCCCGGCGCACCCGGACGAAGCGTGAGGGGGCCAGCCGCTCCTCCAGGGCGCGGAGCGTCTGTCGTACCAGGTGCTCACCCTGGCCCGTGTAGAGCCGCACGTACTTGTCCTCGGCTGACAGGCGCCAGACGTCCACCAGCGGCAGGGGCACCCAGGCCTCGCCCACCTTCACCACCAGCCGCTCCAGCGGGCGGCCCGCGGGGGCCCGCCCCAGCGCCGCCAGCAGGGACTGGAGCCGCGCGGTGTCCGGCATCCCGCTGCGGAGCACCGCGTGCGCCTTGTCGAGCGCCCGGCCGAAGCGCTCCGCATCGTAGGGCTTCAGCAGGTAGTCCACCGCCTGCGCTTCAAAGGCCGCCAGCGCGAAGGTGTCGTACGCGGTGGAGAAGATGACGGCCGGACAATGCTCCGCGCCCAGGGCCTCCAGCACCTCGAAGCCGGTGAGGCCCGGCATCTGCACGTCGAGCACCAGCAGGTCCGGACGCAGGGCGCCCACCTGCCGCAGCGTCTGCGGGCCGTCCGTCGCCTCGCCCGCCAGCGCGAAGCGGGCGTCCTCCACTTCCAGTCGAGGCTGGCCTGGGGCGGAGAGGGCGTCATGGGCGTCGTCAGGCAGTATGCACTGGGGCGGCGGCGTGGATGGGCGCGGCCCGTTTCGAGCGAGCCGGCATCCCGAAGCACGCTCGCAGCCAGGGCACCCGGGCCACTCCTTCACACAGTCCCCAGGTAAGACTGAACGTCAGCGTGAGTACCGCCAGGAAGAGGCCCAAGGGGCCCACGGGCCAGTCCACGACCGCGAAGCCGACGACGACGATGACCGTCTGGTGGAGGATGTAAAACGGGTAGGCCCGCTCGCGCGCGTACCGGAGCCAGGGGCGGCGGACGTGGATGCAGGCCCGCGCCCACGCCAGGGCCGTGAGGATGAAGAGCCACTGCCGCGCCGTGCGGCCCAGCGTCTCCAGTGGGAAGGCGTACTCGTTCGGCGGCACCATGACGGCGAAGAGCAGGCCGCAGGCGCCCAGCAGCGCCTTGCGCCGGGTCACCAGGTGCTCCATGACGCGAGGACACCGGCCCAGCAGGTGTCCGCCGATGAAGAAGAGGCCGAAGTGGATGAAGGCTCGCGGGTCGTCGAGCAGCGCGTGCGTCTGGGGAAAGCGGCGCAGCAACACCTCGTTGAGCGCGAGCGGCAGGAACAGCCACGCCACGTTCCAGCCCCGGCTCAGCCACGCCTCGGCGCGCTGGAGCCAGGCCTGGCCGCTCGCCGTGCGCAGCGCCGCGAAGAGGGGCAGCGCGAGCAGGCAGTAGACGAAGAGGTACGCGACGAACCACAGGTGGTGCCAGCTGAAGCTGCCGGCGGGGTAGGGCACGAAGCCGAACACGGACGGGTAGAAGTCCGCGTAGCTGCCCTGGAACGTCCCTCGCTGGAGCCGCTCCAGGTAGATTTGCGGCGGCACCACAACGAACATTCCGAAGACCAACGGGCCCAGGAGCCGCTTCGCGCGGTCCCCGGCGAAGGTGCCCAGCGAGCGCCGCCGCAGCGCGAACGCCGTGCCCAGGCCGGAGATGCACATCAGCAGCGGCATGCGGAGGTGATGCAGCACCTCCATGGGGGGCTCCAGCCACGGCAGGGCCTGGACGCTCTTCACGTGCCAGTCCCAGGTGTTGAACATCATCCCGGTGTGGAACAGGTGCAGCAGGAGGATGGCCACCACGCGGAGCCAGTCCAGGTCCGGGCGGTGCTCATCGGTGAGGTGCGGGGTGGCGGTGGTGCTCATGCGCGAGCCTCCTTCCGCTCCGGGATACGCACCGCGCCCCGAGCGCTCCACGCATCTGTCGCCAGCCGGTTTCACGGAGGTGTGAGCCGGACGGGCGGGGTGGGGCGCAAAGGAAAAGGCCGCCCGGGTTGCCCCGGACGGCCCTCTCTCACTTCAGTGAAGCCCGCGGAGGATTACTCCGGCAGGACCTCGAGCTTGATCTTCGCGATGACGTCGCGGTGCAGGCGCAGCTCCACCTCGTAGTTGCCCAGGGCCTTGATGGGCTCGGGCAGGTGGATGTGGCGGCGGTCGATGCTCTGACCCTCGGCGGCAACCGCCTCCGCGATGTCCAGCGCCGTGACGGAGCCGAACAGCTTGTCCTGATCGCCCACGCGGCGCTTGATGGCGACCTTGATGGCGCCAATCTTCTTCGCCTGCTCCTCGGCCGCGCCCTTCAGCTTGGCGTTCCGAGCGGCGATGACCGCCTTCTCGTGCTCCAACTGGCGGAGGTTCTGCTCGCTGGCCAGAACCGCCTTCTTGCGGGGCAGGAGGAAGTTGCGGCCGAAGCCGTCCTTCACGGTGACGAGTTCCCCGGACTTGCCCAGGTTCTCGATGTCCTCACGCAGAATGACCTTCATGTTCAGTCTCCTGTGCGGACCGGCGGACTAGCCGACCACCGCGTTGTAGGGGAGGAGCGCGATGCCACGGGCGCGCTTGATGGCCACCGCCACCTCGCGCTGGTGCTTGGCGCAGTTGCCGGAGATGCGGCGGGGGATGATCTTGCCGCGCTCGGTCACGAAGTACTTCAGCGTCGCCTGGTCCTTGAAGTCCACCGACGCGTTCTTCTCCGCGCAGAAGCGGCAGACCTTCTTGCGGCCGAAGCCGCGGCCACCACCGCGCTTGTCGTCGTCGCCGCCCAGCCCGCCGCCGCGGTCGCCGCGATCACCACCGCGGTCACCCCGGTCACCACCACGCGAACCACCACCGCCGAAGCCACCACCGCTGCGGGCGGGGGGGGCAGAGGCCGTCTTGCTATCCGTTCCGTTGCTCATGAGCGTTCTCGTATCCTGGAATGGTCTCTAGCGAATTGACCCAGAAGGCCCTCAGGCCTCCTCGGACGACTCCTCCTCGGAGTCGCCGCCCTGCTCCTCGGAACCCTCGGAGCGGAAGCCACCCTCGCGCTCCGCGGGAGCGCCCGGACGGGTCTCCTCCACGTCGCCGGCCAGCTTCACGTCCTCGAGCACCGGACGCGTCTCGGGGTCCACCTCGTCCGCGATCTTCACGGAGATGTAGCGGGTGACCTCGTCCAGGTTGCGGAGGTTGCGCTCGATTTCCGCCACCAGCTTCGCGCCACCCAGGAAGTGGGTGTGCACGTAGATGGCGCGGGGCTGCTTCGCCACGGGGAACAGGGTCTTCTTCTTGCCCCACACCGTGAAGCGGATGACCTTGCCACCCTCACGGGAAACGATGCCGCGGACGCGCTCCTTGAGCTTGTCCACGTTGTCGTCCGTCAGGTCCGGCTTGACCAGGAAGATGGTCTCGTACTCACGAAGCCGCGTCGCGGCCTGCGTCTCAGCCATTGTTTTCTCTCCCCTTGGGGTCGAGTGCCCTCCGGTGAATCCAGAGAGCGGGGAAACGGCCAGCGGACCTGAGAGGCCCACCGCCGGGGACGGGAAACCGCGCGCCCGTCACCCTCGCGCTACGTCCCGTGTACCAACACGGGAAGCTGGAAAAGAACATCCCACCGGGTCATCCCCGATGAGGGAAGGGGCCTTCTATGGGGGCCCCCCCGCCAAGTCAAGCGGCCGGGCGCCCCGTCCGCCAGCCCGTGGGGGGGGCCTGGGGGCCCGCCTCAGGCCTTCCGGTTGAACCGGTTCATGGCCACTGACAGCCCTTCGCGAATCCACAGCTCCGTCATGTCCATGGCCCGGTCGATGAGCGCATCCATCTCCCGGCGCTCGCCGTCGTCGAAGTTGGACAGGACGTAGCCGGACACGCGCTCGCGGGCGTTGGGGCCCTCCGGCTTGCCAATGCCGAAGCGCAGGCGGATGAAGCCCTCGTCGCCCAGGCTGGAGACGATGCTCTTGAGGCCGTTGTGGCCGCCGCTGCCGCCGCCGGCCTTGAGCTGCAGGCGGCCCAGGGGCAGGTCCAGCTCGTCATGAATGACGAGCACGTCCTCGACCGGCACCTTGAAGAAGCGCGCCGCCTCCGCGACGGAGCGGCCCGACAGGTTCATGAACGTCTGGGGCTCCACGAAGAGGACGCGCTCGCCCGCCAGGGTGCCCTGGCCGACCTTGGCCGCGAACTTCTCCTGGTTCAGCTCCGCGCGCGCCCGCGACAGCAGCGCCTCCACCACCATGAACCCGATGTTGTGCCGGTGCCGCTCGTACTCGCGCCCCGGATTGCCCAGCCCGACGATGAGCTTCATGACGTGGCTCCCGAAACGAGAAACGGGGCCAGCCCCTTGCCGGGCCGGCCCCGCTCCAGAAGGACCGCTGAAGGCGACAGACTACTTCTTCGCCGGGGCCTTCGCGTCCTTGGCGGGAGCCGCCTTCGCGTCCTTGGCCGGAGCCGCCGCGGCAGCCGCAGCGCCCGGACCCGCCTCCACAGCCTCCGGCGCGCTGATGACGGCCAGGGTGTAGTTGACGTTCGTCTTCACCGACACGCCCTCGGGCAGCTTCAGATCGTTGATGTGGAGCACCTCAGCGATCTTCATCGGCGTCACGTCCACTTCGAGCTTCTCGGGGATGGCGCCCGGAAGCGACCAGACCTCGATCTCACGGCGGGCCTGGGTCAGCAGACCGCCGTCCGCCACACCCTGCGCGCGGCCGGAGAGCACCAGCGGCACGTTGACCTTCACCTTGTCGGTGGGGCGCACGTCCAGGAAGTCGGCGTGCAGGATGGCGCGGGTGACGGGGTCCATCTGGTAGTCCTTCAGGAGCACCTGGCGGTCACCGCCCTCCACCTTGATCTGGATCAGGGTGTTGAACTTGTGCGGGGTGTTGATGGCCTGGCGGACCGCCTTGGGGTTCACGGAGATGTGCACCGGCTTCTCCAGGTGCTTTCCGTAGACGACGGCGGGAATCAGACCCTCGGCGCGCAGGCGGCGGGCAACGCCCTTGCCGGAACCCTCACGCGGCTTGGCCTCGAGGGTGCTCGTATTGACGGACATGGAATCCTCACGGATGGGACTGCGGGTGCCACCGGCGGCCCTGGCGCCCTCGGCATCCCGCCCCAGTGGCGGGCCCCGAAGACGGCGCCTGTGAAGGCCTCCGATGGAGGGTGGTGCACATGCCAGCCGGAGGGCCTGGAGTCAAGCCGCCCGGCAGGCAAGCGCGCGCCGGCTCAGACGAACAGCGAGCTGAGCGAGTCCGCGCGGTGGATACGGGCAATGGCCTCGCCGAAGAGGCGCTCGGTGGTGAGCAGGCGGATCTTCGAGCAGGCCTGCGCCGCCGGAGACAGCGGCACGGTGTCCGTGAAGACGACCTCTTCCAGCACTGAGTCCTGGATGCGCTGGATGGCCGGGCCGGAGAGGATGGGGTGGACCGCGTACGCCACCACGCGCCGTGCGCCCTTGGCCTTCAGCGCCGCGGCCGCCTGGGCGAGCGTGCCGGCGGTGTCCACCATGTCGTCCACCAGCACGGCGTCCTTGCCGCTCACGTCGCCGATGAGGTTCATCACCTCCGACGCGTTGGGGCGGGGACGGCGCTTGTCGATGATGGCCAGGCCCGTGTTCAGCCGCTTGGAGTACGCGCGGGCGCGCTCCACGCCGCCGGCGTCCGGCGAGACGATGACCAGCTCCTGCGACTCCGGGAAGCGCTTGCGCAGGTCTTCCAGGAACACCGGCGAGCCGTAGAGGTGGTCCGAGGGGATGTTGAAGAAGCCCTGGATCTGCCCCGCGTGCATGTCCATGGACACCACGCGCCCGGCGCCCGCGGACTCCAGCAGGTCCGCGATGAGCTTCGCGGTGATGGGCGTACGCGGCGCCACCTTCCGGTCCTGACGGGCGTACCCGTAGTACGGGATGACGGCGGTGATGGAGCCGGCGCTCGCTCGCTTGAGCGCGTCACACATGATGAGCAGCTCCATCAGGTGATCGTTCGCCGGCGGGCAGGTCGACTGGAGGATGAAGACGTCGTGGCCGCGGACGTTCTCGCCGATCTCGACGTGAATCTCCCCGTCCGAGAACCGACCGACCTCCGCCTTGCCTAGAGGGCGCTTGAGGTACTCGCAGATGCGATGCGCCAGGCCGGGATTCGAGTTCCCGGCGAACACCTTGAAGTCACGCGGCTGCATGGTGGGGCCGCTGACTAACCTGGACGCGGACGGAAGGAAAGAAGTCGTTAGTCGAGGTCCGCTGGTGCTGCGACGAGCATCCCGGCTTGCGCCTGATGGAGGTGTCGCTCGTACTCCATCAGGATGACGCGTTCCATTTGACTCCGCGTATCCGCGTTGAGCGGGTGGGCAATGTCCTTGTACGTCCCATCCTTCCGCTTCTTGGCTGGCATCGCGATGAAGAGCCCGGTCGAGCCGTGAATGACCTTCAAATCGCGAATGACGAAGCAGTGGTCCAAGGTGATGGTGACGTACGCCTTGAGCTTGTCCTCTTCGACCGGAAACACCCGGACGTCGGTGATGTTCATGGTCCCCCCCCGAACCCGAAAGGTCGGAGCTGAAGGGAAGCCTGGGACATACCGGGTGCCAAATGCAAGCGCGGGCGCGAGAGAGATTTGCGCCACTGTTCAATGCACCCACAGTCGGCCGCTGCGAGTGGAGGCTAGGTCAGCATTTGCGGCCAGTGCATGACCAGGTGGGTCAGGAACGCGAGGTGGTAGACCACGATGACGGCATACACGGCGGCGCCCAGCCGGATGGCGATGCGGCTGGCCTTGAGGTGCCGGTGGATGCACAGCAGCCACAGGCCCGCGTTCACGATGACCAGCTTGGAGAACATGAAGAAGAGCGGGGACTGCTCATAGGCCTCCCGCATGATGGGGTTGAGCTCTTCGGCCACGCCCAGTTGGAGGAAGAAGAGGGTGAACAGCCCGTCCAGCAGGTTCAGCATCAACAACGCGACGGACGCCGGTGACAGGTAGAAAGAAGCCCTGTTGCCCCACGCCCCACCCCGCATCTGTCCGATCGTCGCCGCCACGCCCATCCCCCTTCGCCAGTCCGTAGCCAATGCTCTTCAAGAGCCTTGCCAACGCCCGCGGGGCCCGGTGACGAGCAGGCGAGGAAGCGGGCGACATCCGGGGACGATTCGGCTATGGGACGGGCGTGGCGGGAAGTTGACTCCCCTGGGGTCGTGGCAGACTATCCGCGCCCTTTCCGCCCCCGGCCCGTGAGCGTTCCTTGCACCAATTCCCCAAAGATATCGGGTGGATAGAGGTCATCTGCGGTTCGATGTTCTCCGGCAAGACGGAGGAGCTGATCCGCCGCGTCCAGCGCGCCGTCTACGGCAAGCAGAAGGTGCAGGTCTTCAAGCCGCGCATCGACAACCGCTACGACGAATCCGCGGTGGTGAGCCACTCGCAGCACAAGGTGATGTCCACCGCCATCGAGCGGGCTGAAGAGATTTTTTACAGGCTCGCGCCCGACACCCAGGTGGTGGGCATCGACGAGGTGCAGTTCTTCGGTTCAGAAGTCGTCGCCGTGGTGGAGGCGCTGGCCAACAAGGGCCTGCGCGTCATCTGCGCGGGCCTGGACCAGGACTACCAGGGGCGCCCCTTCGAACCGATGCCCCAGTTGATGGCGGTGTCGGAGTACGTGACGAAGGAGCTGGCCATCTGCGTGGTGTGTGGGAATCCGGCCAACCGCTCCCAGCGCATCGTGTCCAGTGGTGAGCGGGTGGTGGTGGGCGCGGCGGGCGCGTACGAGCCGCGCTGCCGCAAGTGTCACGTGGCGGAACCGGCGGAGGGCACGCCGCCGCAGACGTTGGAACTGTTCGACTGAGCGGGAGCTGAACGGATGCGCGACACCCTGTACTCCAACGTTCCCTTCAAGCTGAACGAGATGCCCCACCACTATGGGCCTCACGTCCACCTGGTGGGAAATCCCTTTCTCCTGACCCAGCTGGCCACGCTGTGTTCGAAGGGCGTCATCCAGCCGCAGATCAACCGCCTGGTGGAGACGCTGTACGTCGACCTGGTGAAGACGGTGCTCAACGCGGAGTTCCCGCGGAAGAACGTCAGCCTGCCCACGCGGATGATCGACTCCACCCCGCAGGGGCTCTACCAGGGCGAGGTCATCGACCCGCAGGTGCGGGTGGTGACGGTGAACATCGCCCGGGCGGGCACGTTGCCGTCGCAGGTGACGTACGACCTGATGAACGCCACGCTGGACCCGACGGTGGTGCGCCAGGACCACATCATCATGAGCCGCATGATTGACGCCGCGGAGGCGGTGGTGGGCTCGGAGATTGGCGGCGCGAAGATTGGCGGCGACGTGGACGACGCCTTCGTCCTGTTCCCCGACCCCATGGGGGCCACGGGGGGCAGCCTGTCCACGGCGATTTCGCTCTACAAGAACAAGGTGCCCGGGACGCCCCGGCGCATCATCACCCTGAACCTCATCGTCACGCCGGAGTACCTGCGGAAGATGACCACGGACCATCCGGACGTCATCATCTACGCGCTCCGGTTGGACCGGGGCCTGTCCCCGCCGGAGGTGTTCGGCACCGAGCCGGGCGCGCTCTGGGAGAAGGAGCGGGGCCTGGATGACCGGCAGTACATCGTCCCCGGAGGCGGCGGCTTCGGGGAGATCATGAACAACGCGTACGTGTAGCGGAGGAATCCTTGGCGTTCTACGAGCAGGAAGTCGGTGTCCTGATTTCCGAGGACAAGTTGCAGGCGCGCGTGCGCGAGCTCGCGGCGGAGATTACGCGCGACTACGCGGGCAAGGACCTGACGCTCATCTGCGTGTTGAAGGGCTCGGCGTTCTTCGCCATCGACCTGGCGAAGTACATCGACCTGCCGGTGAAGTTGGAGTTCCTGGGCGTGTCCAGCTACCAGGGCGGCACGGAGTCCACGGGCGAGGTGCGCATCACCACCGACGTCAGCAAGCCGATGGCTGGCAAGCACCTGCTCATCATCGAGGACATCATCGACACCGGGCTCACCATGCAGTTCCTGCTGGAGAACCTGCGCGCTCGGCACCCCGCGTCGCTGAAGGTGTGCACGCTGCTGGAGAAGCCCTCTCGCGCCCGGACGAAGGTGGACATCGACTACAAGGGCTTCGTCATCGATGACCTCTTCGTCGTGGGCTACGGGCTCGACTTCGGCGAGGTGTACCGGAACATCCCCTTCATCGGGGTGATGAAGAACAAGTAGTTCCGGCCGGGTGCTGGCGCCGCCCTCGTGTGCGGCGCCGCACCCAGGTCACGACGTCTGGCTAGAGCGGGCAGACCGTTCCGCTGGGCGTCGGGCAGCGGCGCTCCACGCCGTCGCACCGGATGGAGCAGCTCGTCCACTCCATGCAGACCTGCGTCTGCGTCGGGCACCGGAGGATGGTGCTGCTTCCCGGGCAGTGGAGCGTGAAGTCGGCGCACGGACCGGGCGGCGGAGGCTGCTGGCAGTAGGTGTACTCGCCATCACAGACGACGTAGTTGCTCGCGGACGAGCAGGAGTTGCCCGTACAGCTGATGGACGGGCCTCCCGTGGCTGAACAGCTGTTGGTGCAGGTGTGGAGCTCCGCGGTGCTCTGGCCCAGCTCCTCGGCGGCCTCGCCGGGCGCCGGCGCGTCCACGGGGCCACACGCGGCCATCAGCAGCATCGTCGTCACGGCGAACAGCAGCGTTGCAGCCTTCATGACAAGTCCTTTCCAGGTGGGGACGGCCTATCCAGGCTGTCTGCCCTAAACCTGAAAGTCAAAGAGGGTCTGGCTTTGCGCATCAAGGGAGGCGGAGGGCCTTGGGCCGCGCACAGGGGCCGCTCAGCGGCCATGACGCGGTGCTTCGCGTTGTCGTCTCCCGGTCCATGCACAGCGTGCCTGGAAGAATTCGCTGAAGCGCGGCGTCTGGCCGCGCGAATCGAGGCTGACCATGGATGCATCCAGGGACAGGGCCGCGCTGGCTCGGGCGGGCAACCCCCGCAACAACGACGCCGTCCGGAAGTACGTTGCGGAGTTCATCGGGACGTTCGTCCTGGTGTTGGGCGGCGTCGGGGCGGCCGTGCTGGCGGGCGACCACATCGGCTTCCAAGGTGTCGCGCTCGCCTTTGGCCTGTCGCTGCTGGCCATGGTGTACGTGATTGGCCCCATCTCGGGTTGCCATGTGAATCCGGCGGTGACGCTGGGCCTGCTGCTGTCGGGGAAGATGGAGGGCAAGGACGCGGTCGGCTACGTGGTGGCGCAGTGCGTGGGGGCCATCCTCGGCGCGGGCGTGGTGCTGCTGATTGCCAAGGGCATGCCCGGAGGGTACTCGGCGGTGACCGAGGGACTCGCGACCAACGGGTACGGCGCCGCTTCACCTGACGGCTTCAACATGGGAGCGGCCTTCCTCACGGAGGTGGCGCTCACCTTCCTGCTCGTGCTCACGGTGCTGGGCGCGACGGATGCGCGCGCCCCGGTGGGCTTCGCGGGGCTGGCCATTGGCCTGGTGCTGACGCTCATCCACCTGGTGGGGATTCCGGTGACGAACACGTCGGTGAATCCGGCGCGCAGCCTGGGGCCGGCGGTGTTCGCGGGGAGCGTGCCCATGGGGCAGCTGTGGCTGTTCATCGTGGCGCCGCTCCTGGGAGGCGCCACCGCGGCGGCGGTGTATCGCACGGTGTTCCGTCCTGCCGTGCCAATCAGCGCGGAGGAGGCCGAGCGGGCTCTGCGGCGCGAGCGTGAGGCGCGAATCGCGGACGAGCGGGCCGGCACGCGCGCGCCTGTCTGATGCTGCGGGTCGCTTTGCTCGGCGGGCTCCGGCGGGTACGGTGACCGGCAATCGGGGCCAGTCGTGCCCCCACTGGAGCCGCCATGTTCTTCGACCCGACGCGCCTCACGGCCTACTTCCTGGCGGTGCTCGCGCTCATCCTGACGCCCGGGCCGGACACGATGTTCGTGCTGGCCCGGAGCATGGGGCAGGGGCGCAAGGCGGGCATCGTCTCCGCGCTGGGCATCTTCGTCGGATGCCTGTTCCACATCGCCGCGGCGGCGTTCGGGCTGTCGACGTTGCTGGCGACATCGGCGCTGGCCTTCTCCGTGGTGAAGTGGGGTGGGGCGGCCTACCTCGTGTGGATGGGCGTGCAGATGCTGCGCACCAAGGACGCCGCGGCCGAGGCGGTGCAGGCGCTGCCACCCGCTGGCCTGTGGCGCATCTTTCGCGACGGCGTCGTCACCAACGTGCTGAACCCGAAGGTGGCCGTGTTCTTCCTGGCCTTCCTTCCGCAGTTCGTGGACGCGTCCGCGGGCTCGACGGGGCTCCAGTTCCTGGGGCTCGGGTTGATGTTCTCCGTCACGGGGACGTCGTGGCTGGTGCTGCTGGCTGCGTTCGCGGGTGCCTTTGGGGGCTGGATGCGGCGCAATCCGCGCGTGGCCGCGTGGCAGAAGCGCGTCACCGGTGGCGTGTTCGTCGCGCTGGGGGCCCGGTTGGCGTTGCAGCGCCAGGAGTAGGCGTCAGACGAGCGCCTTGATGACCACGTAGAGCACGTAGAGGACCCACGGCACGGCGGCCAGGAGTCCGAGGATTCCGAGCAGGCCGGCCCAGACGGGGTAGCCCTTTCGCCACGGCAGGAGCAGGAAGGTGCCTCCGGCGAGCGCGGGAAGGGGCAGGAGGTTGAGGGCGGCCAGCTTCGCGCTCATCAGGCCCCAGGCGCGCAGCAGGTCGCCGTCCCGGAGGATCGCGAGGAATCGCTCCACGCGGCCGGGGAGCAGGGAGGGCTCGAAAGGGACGGCGAAGCCGCTCACGAACTGGCGCAGGGCCTCCGTGGGCCCCAGGCAGGCCATGGCGATGGCGACCTGCACGGCCCAGGGCAGGAGGATGACGGCGGCGTGGAGGGACGGGGAAAGCTGGAGCAGGCGGCTCTTGGCGGGGGCGCCCTCGATGGGCTCGTCGAAGCTCACCGCGCTGCCGAGCGCCAGGGGGCGGAAGGCCCATAGGATGCTCCCCAGGCGGGCGGAGAGCAGGGTGGGGCCGTAGCCGAGGACGACGGATACCGGCCGTGCCCCCAGGGTGCTGGCCACGGCGGCCTGCGCCAGCGCCCAGAGGGCATTGACGGCGAAGAAGAGCATCCAGAGCCAGAGGAGTTGGGACAGGCGGTCCATGCGGTGCGTCCCTGTCTACCATGACCCGGGGTGGTATCCGTGATCGGGCGGGGCACCAATCACCCTGGAGCGTGGCGCCGCGTCTCAGGTAGGCATCCTCGCGCTGCCGAACTCACCCTCTTTGAGGTACTGCCTGAACTCGATGTCGCCTATCGAAGGACAACACGGATGTCGTCAGGCGCTGCGTAGGGAAGTGGTGAGGCGTCCACACAGTGTATGAGTCCTTCCCGGCATCAGGTTGCTGCCGCCAACGCCTGAGGTACTCGACTGCTTTAGCAGGGGATGCTGAAATGCAATGATGGGACGGCTGCACGGGGCATAGGCAACCCTAAACGCATCGCCGGCGCTGACAGGGGGGGAGTCAAGGGTGCTTGGGTGCGCCGACATTGGTTGGTTTCAACAAGAGCACACGGTCGGGCTGATATCTCGACACTGATGCGGCGGGGCGCGTGTTGGTCGCGCGCGAGGGCAATCGCGCGACTCCGTGCATGCAAGGTAAAGTGCGGCATTTCACCCATTGGCTCCAGGGCAGCTCGGCGAGGGGGGAATTGAAGTGATGCCCATGATGAGGATGGATGTCTTCGAAGAGCACTTTTCCGAGGCGGCCTTTCTATATTTTCAGTGGGAGCGGGCGCTGCGGGGGCTGCACTACAACCTGGAAGAGACAGCGCAGTTAGAGGAGCGACTGCTGGCACACCTGGATGGACTGGTGCTTGGTGGCGAGTCCGTCGCCGAGGCGTTGCTGCGACCTGCGCTGGAGGGCGAAGAGCCTGGAGAGGTGTTCTGCTCCGTGTTCGCCTCCATCGCCGAATCTCCATCTTCCACCTTGGAAGCAGTCCTCGCGCTGGCGCCGGTCGCGTCTCCTGTTGTGCAGGCTTCGTTGCGGCGTGCGCTGGAGGTCAGCAGGCGCCTTGGGTTGGAGGCCGCACTGGTTCCGTTGCTGAATTCATCCGAGGCATCCATGCAGGCATTGGTATTAGAAGTGCTTGCCTTCCGCGGAGCCGTGCCTCGGGACGCGGCGCTGGAGTTGCTAGGTCATGAGGATGGTCGGGTGGTGGTGGCGGCACTGAAAGGTCTTGGCGTGTTGGGAAAGGCTCTCGGTCTTCGGGAGCTGACTCGACTGCTGAACGACAAGCGCCCGAATGTGAGGCTGGCAGCCATCGAGTACGGCCTCATGGCGGGTGTGCGCGCGGCATGGGACGCGTGCCGCCAGGAGGCGCGCGGCCGCGGAGATGGCGCATCGGCGGCCCGGGTTCTTCAGGCGATATGTGGTGATGACAACGACGTTGAGCATCTGGTGAAACTCACGGCTGACGGTGTCATTCGCACGGACGTACTGTGGGCGCTGGGGTTTACAGGGCGGGTTGCCGCGGCGGAAGCGTGCCTGGAATTGATGGGGCAGGTGCCGTCGGTGGCACGGCTCGCTGGCGAGGCTTTTAGCGCGATCACCGGACTGAGGCTGAGCGACACCTATTCCGTGGAGGTGGAGGAAGAGGAGTCGCTCCCACCATTGGAGGAAGATGACCTCGACGCCGACCTGACCCCAAGACATGAGGACGAACTGCCGGTGCCGGCGCGCGCATCAGTCGCTGATTGGTGGCTGCGAACTCGCCAGGATTACTTGTCGAGTGCGCGCTATCTGGGCGGTAAGCCGTTCAGCGGCACGGCACTCTTGGCTGCGCTGGCGAACGGGTCCATGCGTCGGCGGCACGTCCTCGCACAGGAATTAGCGTTGAGGACTCAGGGAGCGCACTGCGTTCAGACGCTGGCGCTCACAGCTCGGCAGGTTGTGGAACTAGCCGGAGCAGCGCGTGTAGCCGCGACTGTGCCGACACGTCCACTGGCGCGCACCTTTGGGGAGTGACGTCCCATGTGGGCACTGCAGAATCGTACAGCATACGCCGCAGAACGAAACTGGACGCGCGACAAGGACGGAGTCCACTGGTGGCTTGTCGCGGTCAAGGCGACCTTTGACATCATACCTGGGGGGCGGCTCCGATTGGCGGATGAGCAGCCGCCTCCCGTGCTGATGCCTGAGTACTTCGGAAAGCCTGGCCAGTCGAGCTTGCGCTATGACTCGGACCTGCTTGCGGTAAAGCCGGGCACGGAGGTGCTGCTCGACGCTTGCGCGCATGCTCCTCGCGGCAAGCCTGCGGAGACGGTACCGGTTTCGCTGAGGCTCGGGCAGATTCACAAGGTACTGCTCGTTCACGGGCAGCGCACCTACGCTCGGGGGATGTTCGGGATGACGACGAGCAGGCCCCAGCCCTTCACCACGAGCCCCATTCGTTATGAAGCCGCGTTCGGAGGCTACGACCAGGCGGGCTCCGACCCCGGGAAGCATCGGCTCGACGAACGGAATCCCATTGGGCGCGGTTTCTCGACACGTGATGGGCACCTGACGGGCAAGCCCGCCCACACCATCGAGTATCCCAGCGGGGACCCGGCTGCCCGCGGCCCCGCTGGGTTCGGCCCCATCGACGCGGCCTGGATGCCTCGGCGCAAGTTCGCGGGGACGTATGACGCCCGGTGGGCGCGCACGAAGAAGCCCCTGCTCCCCGATGACTACGATCCCGTCTTCGCCCTGAGCGCCCCCGAGGACCAGCGGCTCGACAGCCAACTCAACGGCGGCGAACGGGTCGAGTTGGTGAACCTGACACCCGAAGGGGTCCTTCGCTTCGAGTTGCCTCGCATCCTGCTCGGCGTCACCACGCATGTGGGACGGCGGAGCGAGGAGCATGGAGCACGCCTGACTACCGTCCTCCTGGAACCTGACGCCATGCGACTCTCGTTGGTATGGCAGGGCACGCTGTGCGTGCCTGCTCCGGATGCGGACTACCTCGACGAGACGGAGATCGTCGAGTTGAAGGAGGGGGAATGAGCGCCTCGCTCTCAGTCGTTGCGGTCGGCGCTCGGACCCCCGTTGGGTACACAGCGGAGAGCAGTGCGGCTGCTATTCGTGCCGGCATCTCTCGCTACGCCGAGTACCCCTTCGCCGATGCCCAAGGCGAGCCTGTGGTGATTGCTTCGGACGGGCTGCTTGATCCGAAGCAGGAGGGACGGGAGCGGGTCCTTCAGCTGCTGGAGAGTGCATTGGGTGAGGTCGAGGCCAAGCTGGGCGCTGAAGTGCTCTCGCTGTGCCAGCTCAGCTTGTTGCTAGCGTGTCCGGAGTTCCGCCCCGGATTCTCCGAGGACGACGAGGGGTGGCTGCTCAACGCCGTGGACGCGCGCTATCGTGCAAGACGATCCGGCGCGCGCGTCGTGCTTGCTGGGAGAGGCCACGCAGGAGCGCTCCGGGCGGTGGAGCAGGCCCAGCGGGAGTGTGCGGAGGGCAAGGACCACCTGTTCCTGGTGGCAGGCGCCGACAGCTATCACCACACGGAGACTTTCCTATGGCTGGAGCGGGCTCGTCGGTTTGCGCAGCCAGGGATTCGCAGCGGCTTTACGCCCGGCGAGGGCGCTGCTTGTCTCGCGCTGATGAGCGCCGGCCTGCGGCGCCGCCTGAGGCTGCCAGGGCTGGCTGTCGTGCGGGGAGCACGCACCGCTCAGGAGCGCCAGCTTCGCGACAGCAACACGGGTTCGCTCGGTGTTGGGATGACCGAGGCTGTCGAGGGCGCCGTGATGGGGCTCAAGTTACCCCAGGAAGGGGTTGACGACCTGTACACGGACATCAATGGCGAGCGCTATCGAAGCGAGGAGTGGGGCTTCGTCGTGCTGCGAACACCTTCCGTCTGGAAATCCACTGGCTACAGTGCCCCATGCAGTTGCTGGGGCGATGTCGGTGCCGCCTCTGGCGCGCTAGGGTGCATCCTGGCGGTCCGGGCATTCGCACGGGGGTATGCGCGAGGCCCACGGGCTCTGGTGGTCGCGGGCTCCGATGGCGGCCTGCGTGGAGCGATGTTGCTGCAGGAACCTCGGGAGTCCTAGGAGACAACTTCATGCCGAAGGTCTCAATCAACGCACCCAAGACGCCCGTGACCGAAGGGAGCAGTGGCATCGCTGCGGCGACGCTCCCCAACGTATGCAAGATGCCGGGACCTCCGGCGCCGTTCGTTCCGACGCCGTTGCCCAACATCGGTAAGAGCGGGCAGGACCCACGAAAGTACACCAAGTCGGTGACCATCGCAGGGAAGAGGGTCGCAATTCAGGGCGCCACCTTCGGCTCCATGGGGGACATCGCCAGCAAGGGCACCGGCGGTGGGATTATCTCCGCCAACGTGGAGGGGCCTACCAGTTTCGTGGGACCTGGGGCCATGGATGTGAAGTTCGACGGAAAGAACGTCCAGTTGCTCGGTGACCCCATGCTCAACAACTGCGGACCAAGCGGGAGCCCTGCCAACGCGGCGACGATGTTGGGGGTGGTCCAGGCCGCCGGGGCCGTTGTCTTCGTCACCGGAGATGACAAGTGCCCGCTGTGCAAGAAGTCGCATGGCAGGCAGGGCTCCATCAAAGAGACGAAGGCGACCAAGGTCAACGCTGAACGGCTGGCCAAGAAACTCGCCAAGAAGGAGTACCCGAACGCTACGATGATCGGGGTCGTCCAGTGCAGGTGCAAGGCGAAGCACTATGCCGAGCGCTCTGGTGAGACCGACAATGACTTCTGTGCCAGCGCGGAAGCGCTCGGATGGCACCACGCCCAGGTCCCAAAGGGCGAAGATCAGGAAGAGAACGAGGGGAGCGATGCTGACGGCTTCTCCAATCGCAACGGGGTCCTTGCGTTCCTCAAGAGCCGGTTCAAGGAGCGAACGGATGCCGTTGAGGACATTTGGGTGGATGCCGATAATGAGTTTCAGAAATTTCGTCGCAATCAGCAACTCCCCGCAGCCTATCCGCCGGGACGCTGTGCTGCGCCGAAAGCGCTTGTGCTCGTAATGCAGGACAAGGCCTTCCCTGGCGGCATCACCGAGCAATGGTTCCATCCGGAGGGCAAGCCGACCCGCGGGCAGATCAAGTTCCGGGACAGGGTGAGCGGTACAGTGGTCGCCGGGCCATTCGAGCATGGGACGACGGTCCCGCCGTGCGGCACTTGTTGTGTCCTCCTCCCGATGATGATCTGCCCGGAAGTACAGGAGCCGCGATGCCACCACACGAAGAAATAGAGCCCCAGATGGAGCGGCTGCTGCTGCGGACCGTTCCTCGGCTCAAGGAGCAGTGGCGGGGCGCAGAACCTTCCACGGTCGAAAAAATCGAGCGGATTGCCGGCCGCCCGCTTCCGTCGTTCTATCGCTGGTTCCTGCGCCGCATGGGCAACAGCATGGGGCCCCTGGCATACCCCACGCTGGACTTCTCCGCTGCGCGCGTACTGTCATGCTACGGCAATAAGCTCGTCCAGCCCGATCCTCGCTTTCTGCTCATCGCCTATGAGTCCGACGAGATGATGCCGCTCCATCTCTTCTACGACTTCAATGCGCCCGCGAGAGATGATGCCATGGTCACCTCGCGTGAAGCCCGAGGCAAGGAGCTGACCGATTCTTTCGAGACGCTTCGGGAGATGCTGGCTTGGGGCGCACTCTCCCTTTTCCGGGTCGACACGGCGGCGCACACCAGCAGTGGCAGTCTGAGGGGCAACACCCCTGATTTTCTGACGAACCTCGATCCTGTGATGAGCAGCCTTGGCTTTGAGCAGCCGATTTCCACGGGCCGGTTCTGCAGGCTGTATGAGCGGCCCGATGCGGTCATGGTGTGCAGGGGGACGCCAAGATCGGGAACTGGGAACAGGAGGGCATTTGACCTCGGGGGAGCCAGTCTCGGAAGCCTGCGGAGGATCCTGGGGGAGATTGCTTCCGCGCGCGTCGTGGAACTGCAGGTGAAGAAGTAGGCCTCGTGCCCGGCTCGTTCACCATTCCCACCACGTGGGCTCCAGGCGAAGCGGATGACGGCGGCGCAGGGCATCCTGAACCAGAAGGGTTGGGCCGGTCCGGTTCATGCGGTGCGTCCCTGTCGACCATGACCCGGGGTGGCTCCATGGAGGAAGAGGGCTCCAACGGCCTGGAGCAGGGCGGTGCGTCTCTGGTAGGCATCCGGGCCGAGGAACTCATGGCCTACGGCATCGCAAATCACCTCTGGGTTCACGGGAGCCCGGATCGGTCCAGGGTCCGTCAGTGGATGGACGCCGCACTGGGGACGTCGTTCGGGGAGCAGCCTCGGAGCGACATCGTCGTCGCGGACGTCTTCCAGTTCGGGCCGTCGCTGACGCTCATCGACGTGCAGGTGCTCGGTGCGCCGCGCGTCGTCGAAGGCGAGGTGGAGGCGGCGGAGCAGGATGGGTTCCTGACGCGCGTGGCCAGCCTGGCGAAGGAAGCGGGCTTCAAGAGCACGCGGGTGTGGATGGGCGACGTGGGCACCATGGCGTGGGAGCTGGAGTCCCAGGGCGAGGAGGGCGTGCCCACTGGAGCGAAGCGGGAGGACGAGGCGCTGAGCACGCTGGGGCCGGATGGGTGGACCGTGGACCCGCTGGCGCCCGTGGTGGCGCGCGAGGTCATCCGGAGCATCGTCAAGCTGCCGCTGGAGGAGGTCCACCACTACATCGACTGGGCGGTGAGTTGCCGCAGCGCGATGGCGGCGGGGACCCCGGTGGAGGGCTTCAACCTGACGCGAGCGTCGAGGCTGATGGCCACCCACTACCTGGTGTGGAAGGGGAAGGTGCTGCCCAAGCCGACGCCGGTGAGCGAGATGGCGCCGAAGCTGGGACGGGCGCGGAGGATGCGCAGGGCGGCGACGTTGGTGCCTGCGGTGCGCGTCTGGGGGCTGGTGCTGCTGGTGGCCTTGGTTGTGCCCGCGGTGCTGTACCACTTCATCTTCGCCCCGCCGGTGGAGAGCCCGGTGAAGGGCTTCGTGCTCAGCGGCGTGATGACGCTGGTTTGGGCCCTGTTCGCCCTGGTGCGGTTTGATGATTTCCAGGGGCGGCCGGTGCGTCTACCGTGGCGATTGGCGCTGTTCGTCGGTGGCCAGCTCGCGGCGGGGGCGTTGATGTGGTGGATTCATCAACTGTCGTACTGAGTGGTTGGCATTTATTGGTGTCTTGAGAACACCCAAGCGCTCAGGGCGTGAGCAGTAGAACTTGAAGTTTGGATTGTGCTTGCTGTCGCTTTCCCAAATGCTGCGCCTGAGATTGGTGCTGCGTAGGGTCGGCCGTTGCTTTGGATTCAGGCGGACTCGAAGAGGGGCGCCAAGCATGTGGAAACGGTGCCGCTTCGCCGGTCCGCCCGATTCGCTCCTCCAGACCAGTCTCTGAGTAGCTCGCTCGCCGCGGCGCTCGCGGACCACGCGACTCGTCCGCAGTCAACCGCTTACGCCACGTCATTGGCCGGATGGGTACTGGGGTGAAACGCCTGCCTGACGCGCAACGGGTACACGCCCACCTGGGGGCGCTCCCCACTGAAGCATCAATCTTCGTCAGCGAAGGCGACTTCCTCATGTGAAGGGACAGTCATCTCGGGTTGGAGGTCAGGCCCCTGATAGTTCCCAAACTTGTCAAGATGGTCATTTTGCCAGCCCGCATCAATTTGGTAGCGCTGAGGCTTGAACTTCCAGATTCGGACCTGGTGCGTAAGGAGGCTTGACCAGTTCATATCGCGACCCGTCGTTTCAAACCAGTTGAATGCCCTGGAGCCGCGCTGGCTCGCGTCGATAGCGCGCAGTTGCGAATAGATGTACTTGGCAAAGTCATGGCGGACGCGCTGCTTGGGCTTCATCCCTCGCTGCTTGGGCGCGCGCTTGTCATGCATCTTATTGCCATAGGACCCAGCTGCCCCAATCAACAGGTCACACAGTTGAATTCGAGGCACCTGACTGCTTCGATGATAGGTGAGGCGTACTTCCAAGTCAGGCCGGTCGAGGATGCGTGGCAGGTCCTGGGCGAAATCTGCCAGTCGGTCCTGGTGCTTCTGGCTCGAGTGGTTGTCTAGGCGAACCAAGACTTCGTTCTTCTGGCCATGTGGCGCGGCTGGAAGAAACCTCAAGCCAAATGCGTGCTTCAGGAACTGGTAGCAAAGCTTGTACTGCACATCGAGAGGTGACGCTGCGTCTTCGGACGGGTCAGATGAGACTCTGACGAAAGCCCGGTCATAGAACATCTGGCGAAACGCAATTTCGCCACGCGAAATCGCACTAAAAAGGCAATTCACCAACTCTTGGTAGAAAGCTTGGTTCTGTGGGCCAAGGGAACTCCACTTTGCCTCGTCCTTGACTCCGTGCTTGCTGCGAATTTGGCGCAGTTGCGTGTCCAGGCGGTCCACGTCGGGAGACGTCCCCATTATGCCGCCGTAGAAGCACCAGTACCGTCGGAGCTCTGTCGAATTCGAGGCCCCGTGCGTCCACGCCTCATCAACGAAAATCTCGTACGTAGGCATAAAATAAAAGAACCCTGGCTCCTTTCTCCCTTTCGGGAAACGCCGCGCACAACGTGCGAAGCTCGGGTGCCAGAGTTCACTTCAAGTAAAATAACCGCTACCGCCTATAGGATCAAGCCTGTCAGCTCAAGCGCTGAGGTCGGACAGAAATCACGAGTAATTTCAGCGAATTGCACGGCTGGATGCATGTCCTGTCCCACTGCCGAGCGGGCGCATCGCCGCTTGGCTGGCCAGCGGTTCCGCGTCGTGCCCCTCCCGGCCATGGGCGCATCACCCCAGGGGGGGAGGACGGGGCGCGTAGGCAGGAATGTGCGACAGAGGTAGCGTTGGCATACCATGAGTGACGCTAAGGTGAAGACGCTGACGACGGAGGTTGCAGCGCTGGGGAAAACGATGGGGGACCTCCAGAAGAAGGAGAGCGACCTCCTCAAGAAGCAAACGCAATTGCTCAAGGCATTGTCGGCGGCCAAGACGCCCTCCACGTACCAGTCGAAGGCGCGGGAGTACGACCGTCTGCTGTCGCGCCTTTCTGATTTGCATAAGAAGCAGTCGGCTACGCTGAAGCGCCAGTCTGCGAAGGAAGAGGAACTCAGCCGCGCGCGGGTCGCGCTTGAGGCCGCAAAGGCGAAGGAGCGGAAGAGTATGGCTGCGCTGGAGGAGCGCCAGCGCAACGAGCAACTTGAGAAGGAGCGCGAGCACCAGCGGCGACTGCGGGAGTTGCGGAGGGCCAGCCAAGCTCTAACTGCAACGCCCACGGAGGAGGCGAAGTCGTATGACTTCTTCATCTCCCACGCCAGTGAGGACAAGGATGAGGTGGCCCGTCCTCTCTACGAAGCGCTCACGGCGCTTGAGTGCAAGGTTTGGTACGATGCAATTACTCTGAAGGTTGGCGACAGCCTTCGGCGAAAAATTGAGCAAGGAATCGCAACCTCTCGCTACGGAGTAGTCATCGTCACAGAGCGCTCTCTAGAGAAGGAGTGGCCTGCCCGCGAGTTGGACGCTCTGACGGCCATTGAAATTGGCGGCGTCAAGAAAGTCCTTCCGATTTGGCACCGCATTACGAAGAGTTACATCGATTCCAAGGCCCCAATGCTCGCGGACAAGTTGGCCCTGAATACGGCCACGCAGTCGATTGAGGAAATCGCCAAGGAGTTGAAGAGTCTGTTGGAGTGACCTCCCCTATCTCGGGCGCGCGAGGTGGCGGGGTAGGCTACAGAACTGCGACTGAACCGCGCGCTGACCTCAACCGGGGCGCCTGAAGCCGCGCCCCGGGACACAGCGCACAGCCGCTCAGAACGCCGCGTCGAGCACGACGTCCGTGGCCGCGCCCACACCGACGGCCACCTGGTACGACGACACGCGGCGCTCGAAGAAGTTCGTGAGCTCCTGCACGTCCTGCAGGTCCATGAAGTGCAGCGGGTTCTTCGTGCCGAACACCGGCGTCATGCCCAGCATCTGGAGCCGCTGGTCCGCCACGTACTCCAGGTAGCCGCGCATGTCCTGGACGGACAGGCCCATCACGCCGCCGCTCAGCAGGTCCTGGGCGAACTGCGTCTCGCACTCCACGGCCTCGCGGAGCATGGCCACCACGTCGCGCTCCATCTGCGCGTCGAAGAGGTCCGGCTCCTCCTTGCGCGCCACCTGGATGGCCTCGAACGCGAACGCCATGTGGGCGCTCTCGTCACGGAACACCCAGTTGGTGCCCGCCGCCAGGCCGTTCAACAGGCCCTTGCTGCGTAGGAAGTACACGTAGGCGAAGGCCGCGAAGAAGAAGAGGCCTTCAATGCAGCCCGCGAAGCAGATGAGGTTCAGCAGGAACTGCCGCCGGTGCGCCTTCGTCTGCAGCGTGTCCAGCCCCTGGATGCTGTCCATCCACTTCATGCAGAACTGCGCCTTGCGCTGGATGGAGGGGATGTTGTCGACAGCGGCGAAGGCCATCGCCCGCTCCGCCGGGTCCGGCACGTACGTGTCCAGCAGCGTCAGGTAGAACTGGACGTGCAGCGCCTCCTCGTAGAGCTGGCGCGACAGGTACATCCGCGCCTCAGGGGCGTTCAGGTGCTTGTACAGGTTCAGCACCAGGTTGTTGCCGACGATGCTGTCACCCGTCGCGAAGAACGCCACCAGCCTGTGGATGAGGTGGCGCTCCGCGTCCGTCATCTTCGTGCGCAGGTCCACCAGGTCCGTGGAGAAGTCGACCTCCTCCACGGTCCAGGTGTTCTTGATGGCGTTCCGGTACATCTCAAAGAACTGCGGATACGCCATCGGGCGCAGCGTGAGATTCAGGCCAGGGTTCAACAGCATTGCTTCCGTGCTCCTCGCGCTGCGGCGCGGTGTCTCAGTCGTTCTTCAAAAAGCGAAACCGCCAACGTCCCAGACCTACTGGCAGGCCTCGCACGCTTCCGGGTTCTCCAGCGAGCAGGCCACTGCCTCGGCCTCGGTCGCCTTCGCCACCGGGGCAGGGGCCGCCTGCGCCACGCTGGCGCCACCACCCGCGCCCACCGTCGCCTTCGCAATCCGCGTCGCCGGACGCGAGCGCAGGTAGTAGGTGGTCTTCAGGCCCTTCTGCCACGCGTAGAAGTACATCGAGGACAGCTTCCCGATGTTCGGCGTCTCCACGAAGAGGTTCAGCGACTGGCTCTGGTCGATGAACGCCCCGCGGTCCGCGCCCATGTCCAGCAGCGAGCGCATCGGCAGTTCCCACGCCGTGCGGTACACCGCGCGCAGGTTCTCAGGCAGCTCCGTAATGTCCTGCACGCTGCCTTCCGCCATCTTGATGCGGTTGCGGATGTTCTCGTTCCACAGCCCCAGCGCCTGGAGGTCGCGCACCAGGTAGCGGTTCACCTGGAGGAAGTCACCCGACAGCGTCTCGCGCTTGAACAGGTTGGACACCTGAGGCTCGATGCACTCGTAGCAGCCCACGATGGACGCAATCGTCGCCGTGGGGGCAATGGCAATCATCAGCGAGTTGCGCAGGCCGTGCTTCATGATGCGCTGGCGCAGCGCGTCCCAGCGCGCCGTGTCCTCGGGCACCACGCCCCAGTGGTCGAACTGGAGCTCGCCCTTGGCCGCCCGCGTCTCCGCGAAGGACTCGTGGGCGCCGTACTGCTCGGCCAGCTCGCACGATGTGGTCAGCGCCGCGAAGTAGATCTCCTCCGAAATCTTCTTGGAGAGCGCACGCGCCTCCGCCGAGTCGAAGGCCAGCTTGAGCTGGAAGAAGACGTCCTGGAGCCCCATCAGGCCCAGGCCCACCGGGCGCCAGCGCTTGTTGGACGAAGCCGCCGTGGGGATGGGGTAGTAGTTCAGGTCGATGACGCGGTCGAGCTGCCGCATCGCGAGCTGGGCGTTGGCGCGCAGCCGCTCGAAGTCGAACTTCCCGTCCACCAGCATCCGGCTCAGGTTCAGCGAGCCCAGGTTGCACACCGCCGTCTCACCCTGGCTCGTCACCTCCAGGATTTCGGTGCACAGGTTGGACAGGTGGATGACGTTGCCCGCCTTGCCCGTCTGGTTGCTCTTGCGGTTGCTGATGTCCTTGAAGGTCATCCAGCCGTTGCCCGTCTGCGCCAGGCACTTCATCATCCGGGCGTAGAGGTCACGCGCCTTCACCTTGCGCATGGCCAGGCCGTCGGCCTCGGCCTTCGCGTAGGCCTGCTCGAAGGCGTCGCCGTACAGGTCCGTGAAGTGGGGGACGGACTTCGGGTCGAACAGGCTCCAGTCGCCGTCCGCCTCCACGCGCTTCATGAAGAGGTCCGGCACCCAGTTGGCCAGGTTCAGGTTGTGCGTGCGGCGCGCGTCGTCGCCGGTGTTCTCACGCAGCTCGAGGAAGTCCTCGATGTCCGCGTGCCACGTCTCCAGGTACACGCAGCACGCGCCCTTGCGCTTGCCGCCCTGGTTCACCGCCGCCACGGAGGCGTCCAGCGTCTTCAGCCAGGGGACGATGCCGTTGGAGTGCCCGTTGGTGGACTTGATGAGCGAGCCGCGCGCGCGCACCCGGTGGTACGCCACGCCGATGCCGCCGGAGAACTTCGACAGCATCGCGATGTCCGAATACTTCTTGTAGATGGCGTCCAGCTCGTCCGCGGGCGAGTCCAAGAGGAAGCAGCTCGAAAGCTGCTCGTGGCGCGTGCCCGAGTTGAACAGGGTGGGGGAGCTGGGCAGGTACTCCAGCGAGCTGAACAGCCGGTACAGCTCGATGGCCTCATTCACATTGTCGCCGCTGAGCGCGCTGGCCACGCGGAGGAAGAACTCCTGCGGCGTCTCCAGCACCTCGCGCGTCTGCGGGTTCTTCAGCAGGTACCGGTCATAGACGGTGCGCAGGCCGAAGTACTCGAAGAGGTCGTTGCGCGACGGGTCGATGGCCGCGTTGAGCTTGCGCGCGTTGGCCTGGACGAACTGGAGCAGCCGGTCCGCGATGAGCCCGTGCTTGTGGCCCGCGGCCACGGACTGGCTGAAGGAGTGGATGTCCTGGTTGCTGACCTCCTTCTGGATGAAGGTGGCCAGCAGGCGCGCGGAGAGGCGGCCGTACTCGGGCTCTTCGACGATGAGGGCGGCGGCCGTCTGGATGGAGAGGCTGTCCAGCTCGCGCGTCGTCGCGCCGTCATACAGACCGGAGATGGTCTTCGTGGCCACGCGCATCGCGTCCACGCGGGGCAGGCCCACGCAGGAGCGGCCCACGGCGCGCACAATCTTGTTGAGGTCCACCGTCTCCGTGCCGCCGTTGCGCTTACGCACCCGCATGGAGGTGGCGCTGAAGTCGCCCGCCGTGGGCTCGGAAGCAACCGCGCCCGAGGCAGCGGCGCCCGTCGGCGCTGTCGTCGTCGCCGGCGTGGACGGACCGGAGGTGACGGGCGGGACAGACATGTTGGCGGACGGCTTTACGGGCGTATCGAAGTTCACGAGCGGCTCACTCCAGACAAAAGCAGGGCGCTTCGGGCAGACACGAGGCCTGTCCAGGGAAGCGGACTTCCCCACCACGTTACTGGAAAATTGTTCAGGTAAGTCCCGTTCCGGCGGGACGGGACTAGCGACTGGAGTCGACGGTGTCTCTGGGGGGATTTATGGGCCAGACCGATGTTGTAAGCAAGAAACCCACAGTCCCTCCTCTTCCCCGCTCCCTGCCACATCGGCTGGTGGGGCGCCATCGACCAGCCACAAGCTATGGGGGGGTATCCACGGTGTCAACGCGAGATCTAGTGCTCGGCCCGGCATGGCCCGTGCAATCTATGATCGATCTCCGAGACGATCTCGCAGTCATTCCGTGAACACTCGGTGCCCCCACTCAGGAACGTGGAGTGTGGGCCACCTGGAATCCACCGTGGACGGTCAGAAAGGGCCCTACGGAGGGGTTGGAACCACACCGCCCGCATCCGTCCCGGCGGGGGCCTGGGGGGCTCCGTCCAGGGCCTCCCCGGTGGTCTCCGGCTGCGGCGTGGGGGCCG
>NZ_VHLB01000024.1:0-95551 GCF_006547365.1 Myxococcus sp. AB056
GGTGGGCTCGAACTCGCGGGGCTTGTCGAAGCGGGGCGGCTCGTTGCCCAGGACGACCTCGCGCTTGTGCCGCTCGGCGCCCTTGTCCAGGGCCTTGATGCGCTGGAGGCCGGCGCGCAGCCGGTCATAGGTGACGTCGTTGGGGACGATGTCCAGGCGCAAGAGGCCCTCGTGGACGTAGGGCGGCGGGGAGCGGTCGAAGGCGAGCTGGATGCGCGTGGCGGTGGCGCGGGAGATGAGCGCGCGGGCGGGCTCCTTCACCTCCGCGCGGCGGGGCAGCACGGCTACCAGGTCACCGTTGTGCAGGCGAGTAGGCAGGGGGCGGCGGTCCGCGCGGCCCAGGGTGACGAGGAAGCGGCCTCCCAGGCCGACTTCCTCTTCGATGGATTCCAGGTCCAGGACGGACAGGCCGTGCTCCTCGCGCTCATGCAGCGTGAGGCTCTGGGCGAGCGCGGCCAGGCGGGCTTTCTCGGCCTCGCGTTCCTGGGCGAGGAGCGAGCCGAGCTGGTCGAAGAAGGAGACGTCACGGGCCATGGGCACGTCATGCCACCGGGCCGGGGCCAGGGCTAGCGGGACGGACGTCCGCGTGTTCTGGAGTGCGAGAGGGAGCCCAAAGGCCGGGGTAGAATGACGGCATGCATCTGCCTGGGGGCATTGTCGAAAACGTGCGCAAGCGTCCCGGCATGTACTGCGGTGACGTTGGCGAGTACGGGCTGCACCACCTCGTCTATTTCCTCCTGGACGTCGCCTACGAAGAAGCTCGCCGTGGGGAGTGCAGGGACGTGGTGTTGGAGGTGGGAGGGGATGGTTCCATCGCGCTCTTCTGCACCAGTCGCACCGTCACCGCCGAGAACTTGGTCAGAGTGGTGACGGGAGCGGGCATCCTAGGGCATCCGCCGGGCGATGGCTGGGGCTGGGACAGCATGCTCGTCGTGTCCCTGGGATTGTCTTCACGCTACCAGGTGGACATCTGGGCGGACGGGCGGCAGTGGCGGTTGATGGGCGAGCACGGCCATCCCCAGGGCGAGGGCGCGGCGGTGACGCCGATGGAGCCAATGCCTGTCTCCGCGGAGCGAGGGGTACGCGTCCACTTCGTTCCGGACGCGACCATCTTCGAGGTGCTCGCCTTCGACAGGGCTCGCCTTTCCCGTCGCTGTAACGAGCTGGCGGCGCTCGCTCCTGGGCTGCGCGTCAGTTTCGCCGACCTCCAGCGGGGAGAGCGCACGCTGTGGCACTTGCCTGGCGGTGTGGCGCAGTGGGCTCACGTCCTCACTCAGGCTCGGCCCCATCTCCACCCCGAGCCGGTCGCCTTCGACTTCACGTGGGACGGACTGCGCGTCCAGTGTGCATTGCAGTGGTGCGAAGACGAGGACGGCATGGTGCTGTCGTTCGCGAACACCGTGCGGACCGTGCGGCATGGCGCACACGTGAAGGGCGTCACCCAGGCGCTCCGGGGGGCACTGGCGAAGCTCTCAGGTGAGACGCGGGGCGCATTCCCCTGGGAGCGGGTGGCGCAGGGACTGACGGCTATCGTCGCCGTGAGTGGACCCCGGAGGCAGATGGCGTTCGCGGGCCCCACCAAGGAGTTGCTGGCCATCCCTGGCCTGGAGGAGGCCATCCGCAAGCAACTCCAGCCCTTGTTCATCGAGCTCCTTCGCGAGCACCCGGTGACGCCGGCACTCCTGGCACGGCGTACGAGCGGAACGCGGTAGCCCTCCAGAAACAGTCCGGGCCGGCATTCCCTCGAAGGGAACACCGGCCCGGCGCCTGCGTCAGCTCAACCCTGGCCTGCTAAATCTTGCCGCCGCTCACGACCAGCGCGTAGGTCGCGTCCAGCACGCGCGTGGCCAGATTCGTGTCCTCGATGATTTCGTCACCAATCACCTCCACGGTCCACGTGCCGGAGGCGGGGTTGGCGAGGAACACGTTCTCCACCGTATCCACCGTGTTCGACACGCCGCCCGGCGTAGAGACGTTGCTCGCCGTCAGGCCGTTGTTGCCCCAGTAGACGACGCCGGTGGGGGACGTCACGCGCAGCGACAGGTCGTTGATGCGGGCGTGCGCCGCGCCCACCGTGCCGGCGGGGTCGGTGTAGACCATGGTGACGTTGAGCTCCGTCTCTCCGGGAGCCACGGTGACGTTGTACGTGTTCGTGCCGAGCGGGAGCAGGGTGTCCGTCTCGTTGATGATGCTCGTCACGGCGGCGCGGTCATACAGGCGCTTCACGTCCGCGGTGCCCCAGCCCTGCCGCGCGCGCGTCAGGTCGCCGTTGGAGCCACCCGCGGTCCAGTTGTAGCGATGCGCCATGTTGATCATCAGCGCCTTCGCCGTGGCCATCTTCGGACGGCTGGCGAAGACATCCGCGCCACCACCGAAGCCCGCCCAGACGCCCTCGTGCCACATCTGGAACAGCAGGCCGAAGTGCCCCGCCGTCTGCGGCGTGGCCGCGCTGGTGCCGCCGAAGTTGGTGTAGGACGTGTTGCTGGTGTTCGACGCGGAGCGGATGAGGTCGTAGTAGTACGACAGGTCCGGCTTGAGGCGGCCGTCCGCCGCCGGGCCCACGCTGGCGCCGCCGTTCCACCGGTCATCCCCGCGGTTGGCGTTGTCGTAGTGGTACATGCCACCCACGGACACGATGTTCTTCGCCCACGCCTGTGGCCGCGAGTTCTGGTTGCCGGTGTTGCTCTGCGACTGCGTGCTGAGAATGGGGTACTGGAACAGGTAGTCATCCACCTCCGCGGAGATGGTGGTGTAGCTCGTCACCTGCGCGCTGCCCACGCTGGACGTCTGGAACACGGCGCGGTACGGCCCGGCCGGGTCGATGAGCTCCCGGTTGATGTCGTAGCGAGACTTGGTGCCGCCGAACTGGGAGGACTCGTTGTAGCGATAGAAGATGCCCTGCCCGGAGGGGACCAGGCCGCGCGCGTTCCCGTCCACGCCCCGGGCGAAGTTGATGCTGTAGCAGGCGGTGCCGTGGAAGCTGCCCGTGGTGGACGTGCTGTGGATGAGGGGAGGCGTCGCCCACTCCTGGTGCGTGGTGCGCAGCTCCGTGTCGAAGATTTCGCCGCGGACGCCCTGTCCGGTGAAGCCCTCCAGGCCTTCGAGGTAGGTCGCGCCGCCCACCTGGCGGACGTTGTTGTTGTCGAGCTCACCCGGACCGCCCCAGCGGTCGACGTATTGCACGGCGTTGGAGCGAATCAGCCGCTCCAACTGGGACTGGGTGAGAGTGGCCTCCACGCGCAGGCCGCCCGCCTCGATGAGCTCCACCGTGCCGCCCAGCGTGCGGACCAGCGAGGCGACCTCGCCCTGTCGCGCCGCGCCGCGCTCGCCCACCATGATGGAGTAGCGCTGTGGCTCCAGCTTCAGCGCGCGGCCCTGGAGGGACTCGCGCAGCACGCCTTCTACCCGGTACTCCGGATGGTACGCGCCCACCCAGCGGACATAGGGCAGCCCGGCAACGCGCTTGTGCGTGCTGGCGTTCATCTCCACCAGGAAGGTGTGGTCCGTGAGGAAGCGCAGCACCTTGCCCCCCGCGGCCTTGATGGCGTCGCGGTACTCCGGCAGGGGCGTGGCGTGGAACTGCACCAGGTGCAGGGTGTTGCTGGCGTCCGCGGTGAGCACGCCCGCGACCAGAGGCTGTGCGCCCTCCAGCGGATCGAAGCGCGCGTGCTCCAGCCGCACCAGGTACTCGGTCGGCTGCACGCGGCCCAGCAACGCCACGCCGCCCTGGCTGTAGGCGAAGAAGTCCTGGCGGCGGCCGTCCGCCGTCTCTTCCTGCCAGGTATGGAGCTGCACCGACGCACGCGGCACGTCGAGCGTCTTCAGCGCATGGATGGGCTGCGCCGTCCGGTGGAAGACATGCCCGGCGCCCGTGGCAAGGGCATACGTGCCGCTCGCCGCGCGGTCGATGCCCGTGGCGAGGCGCGCCTTCTCGACCTCGGCGCCGGTGATGACCCGGGCGGGGCCCAGCGCCGCGGTGCTCCGGATGATGCCGGGGCGCAGGTCTGGCGTGTTCGCGGCAAGCGCCGTGACTGGCGCGGACAAGCCCCAACCGAGGGCCAGGAGGGACAGCGGGGACAACGAGGACGGCATACGCATGGCGGGTCTCCTTGAGAGGGACTTCCGTGCTGCACGACGCTTGAATCCTCGAAAAACGAGATGTGCTTGTTAGTCTGCTTAAGGCGAGTGTGTCAATGCATGCCCAAGTCTGGGAATCCATTGGAATGACAGGCATTCGTGACGTTTGGATGACACTGCGGACGCGACAGATGTGTCGGGTTGACTGTCTTTTTCGCGTGGCAGCGTTATGGCTGGGGACCGTCGCTGTCAGGCGCTCTCATGCGGAGGCGTCCGGAGCGACACGTCATGGACCTGGTTCTCTTTGTAGGCCTGCAGGGCTCGGGCAAGAGCAGCCTCTACCGGCAGCGTTTCGCTGCGACGCACGTGCACGTCAGCAAGGACCTGTGGCCTCACGCCGTTCGCAAGGAGGCCCGCCAGCGCCGCTACATCGCCGAGGCCCTGGCCTCGGGCCGGTCGGTGGTGGTGGACAACACCAATCCCTCCGCGGACGTGCGCGCGCCACTCATCGCCCTGGGGCGCGAGTACCAGGCCCGAATCATTGGCTATTACTTCGCGTCGAAGCTGGAGGACTGCCTGGCGCGCAATGCCTTGCGTGAAGGGCGTGCCCGGGTGCCGGAGGTGGCGTTGCGTGCCACCGTGAAGCAACTCGAGCGGCCCCGGCTGGAGGAGGGCTTCGACGCACTGTTCTACGTGACGCTGGACGCCGACGGTGGCATTCGCGTCCAACCCTGGATGGAGGAACCCGATGGACCCTGATGAACTGGCGGCGCGAGCAAGGCAGGGCGAGGTGTTCCACGGCCAGCGCATGCTGCCGGGCGCCTGGGTGGTGCTGCGCGTGGATGGGCGGGGCTTCTCGCGCTTCACCGAGGCCCGCTACGAGAAGCCCTTCGACCCGGTGTTCCACCAGTTCATGGTGCGCACCGCCAGCGTGATGCTGGAGGAACTCCAAGGCGTCTACGCGTACACGCAGAGCGACGAAATCTCCGTGCTCTTCCGGCCGGACTGGGCGCTCTTCGACCGCTCCGTCGAGAAGGTGGTGTCGCTGGCGGCGGGCCTGGCCAGCGCCACCTTCACGCACGCCGCGGGTGTCCCGGCGGTGTTCGACGGCCGGGCATGGCTGGGCGCCTCGGAGCGCGCGGTGCTGGACTACTTCCTCTGGCGACAGGCGGACGGCAGCCGGTGTTCGCTGCATGGCTGGTGCTACTGGACGCTGCGCAAGGAGGGCCGGAGCGCGGCGCAGGCCACCCGTGAGCTGGACGGCAAGCCCGTGAGCTACAAGAACGAGCTGCTCTTCCAGCGAGGCATCAACTTCAACGACGTGCCCCTGTGGCAACGGCGTGGAAGCGGGGTGTGGTGGGAGGCGTACCAGAAGGAGGGCGTGGACCCACGGGATGGCCGGCGGACCCAGACACTCCGGCGGCGGCTCAAGGTCGACTCCGAGCTGCCAATGAAGGAGGCCTACGAGCACCTGGTGCGGGGCCTGCTCGCGGCGCCCGGGGCCGAGGCGGACTGATGCCCAGGGGCGTCAGCCCGCGGTGTCCGGGCCGCCGTTGAGGGGCAGCACCTTCCACAGCCGGGGCTTGTCGTATTGGGGCGGAATCATGCCCAGCGGCCAGCCCTGGGCGGTGACCTCCGCGTACTGGTAGCTGCGCCCGGCGTAGCGCAGCGCCGTGCCCTTGCCGGGCAGCCCCACGCCCACCGCCGCGTGGGACAGCGGGTCGGAGTACAGCACCACCGCGTCGACTCCCGCCTGCCGGAGCAGCATCACCGCGAGCACCGCCTTGGAGTCGCAGTCGCCGCGATTCTCGGCGGGGACCAGCGCCGGCGGGACGATGCCGAAGGCCTCGTCCTCCGGCAGTTCGTAGTCGATGCTCTGCACGAAGCCGAGGATGAGCTGCGTGGCCTGCGCGGCATCCAGCCTCCGCTCGCGGATGGAGGCGACGAAGGTGTCACCCAGCCTCCGCACGGGCTCGGCGTTGGTGCGCATCAATTCCTCGTAGATGCAGCGCATGTCGGCGCTACAGCCGGGCGGTGCGTTGAACGAGAAGCGCTCCCTGCCCAGTGAGCGGTAGTGCAGCCGGCGGCCCAGCGCCGCGTGTTCATCCGCCAGCGTCTGGGCCAGCGCCGTCCCCAGGCCGTAGGAGACGTGGTGCTCGGGGGGCTGGATGCTGTCCGCTCGCCAGTCGTAATCACGAGCCCGCTGCGGTGAGGTGCCCGGCGGGAGCAGCACCAGTCCCAAATCCACCGCGCGGGCGCCTCTGGGATGGCCGGGCTCTGGTGGCGCGATGTCCATGCCCGCCAGATGGCCCAGCGTGCCCAGGCCGCAGCAGCAGAAGCAGCTGGCGAGGCCCACCACGCCGAGCATCCATTTGAAGAACGTCTTCACGCGGGCGCGCGCAGCGTCCCTTCAGGGAGCTGGGGGAAGGGGATGAGCCCGTTGAGCGCCGCCTGGAGGCCCGGGGCGGTCAGCAGCGCCAGCACCAGCAGGATGGCGGAGAGGATGAGCGCCGCCGCGACGTTGCCCTTGCGCACTTCCGCCAGCTCGTCGATGCCCGGCGTCATCCGGTCGAACAGCAGCACGCCCGTGCCGAGCACCGTGACGCCCACGCCCAGTGACAGCCCCACGTGCAGGACGGCCACCGCGACCAGCCGGCCCACGACCAGCAGATGCAGGGGCGGATTCTGCACGGTGAGGTCCAGCGCGTCCGACGTGGCCTGCACCGCGTGCTGCACCAGCAGGCCCAGCGACACCAGGCTGGCGGCGTGGACGAGGCAGGCGGCGACGTTGCCCTGGCGCAGCTCCTCCGCGGGGTTGGTGCCGAGGATGCGGCTCAGTCCACGCAGCGCGAGCCAGATGCCCAGCGCGGCGACGAGGCCGCCGAACACCACCTTGATGAGACCGACGAATAGCAGGAGGAAGTCCATGACGAGCGAGGCGAGCCGGGCGCCCTGGATGAGCGCCCGGCCTCGCATTCTAGCCCGGTGTTACTGCCGGCCGAAGGTCTGCGTCCAGTAGTGCCGGTACGTGCTGCTCGGCGCGTTGAAGTAGCCGACGCCAATCTCCAGCAGCGCCGGGTTCATGACGTTGTTGCAGTGCCCGGTGCTGGTCATCCAGCCATTCACCACGGCCAGGGCCGTGGAGTAGCCGGCCGCGATGTTCTCCGCGGCGTTGCGGTACGTGTAGCCCGCCCAGTTCATCCGCTGCCAGGGCGTGGAGCCGTCCGAGCCCGTGTGGCTCATGAAGTTGTTGGTGCCCATGTCCTTGGAGTGCTTGCGCGCCGCACACCGCAACTGGGGGTTGTTGCTGAGCGCGGGCGCGGGCGGCTTGGCCACGCCACCACAGACGGCCCCGGCGGCACGGCGCTCGTTGACGAGCACGAGCACCTGGTCTTCCAGGGCCGTCCACGCCGAATTCCACGTCGTCACGTCGTCGCAGTACGCGGCGGCGGTGACAGTGGCGGACCCTTCCTGCGTCTCCATTGGCGGGATGACAACGCCTTCTCCAGCGGGCGTCTCTGTGGTGGTTTCCGGCTCACCACAGCCGGTGAACATCGCGGCACCCAGGACAGCGACAGCAAGAAAACGTGAGTTCATGACTGCTCCTTTCCACGGGGTGTGGAGCGCCATCCTCTCGCTTCACATGCCCGCACCGAAAGGCGCTGTTCGCACTCTCTTCGGCGAGCGCCTGCTCGTGTGCCTGATGCATGTCGCTGGCCTTCAAAAGCGCTGCGTCTCTGCCCGTCGCGAAGTCTTCCGTGGTGGGCACAGTCTCTTCATCCGGGACAATTCCCACGCCATGGAATGTGCAGCGGTCGGGACGAAGAACTTCCATCTCGGTGTACATGAACCGGACGCTGCCTGGGCGCACCAGTTTGGTGATGGTGCCGTGGGCGTCCGCGCTGCGCTGCCCCACCACCGCGAACCGGGCCGGATGCCCGTCTGTCCGTGGCTGGGGAATTGAAGCCCGCCACGCGTCTCCTCTACGGTGTCAGCGCCTGATTCCGGAAGGATGGAGACGCGCGGCGCATGTCGGCTCCAGCGAGTGATTCAAACGCCAGTGGGCGCGGGACAGGGGCCCTGCCGTTGCTGCGTCACCACCCGGCGTTCCGGGCCTTGTGGGGCGCGCGAGTCCTCTCCTTCACGGGTGATGCGCTCAGCCTGGTGGCGCTCATGCTGTACGTCGCGGAGCAGACGGGGCAGGCGCTGGCTGTCTCCCTGTTGCTGCTCGTGGGGGACTTCGCACCCGCCTTGCTGGGGCCGCTCACCGGGGCCATCAGTGACCGGTTCGACCTCAAGCGAGTGATGATTGCCTGCGAGCTGCTCCAGGGCGCGCTCCTGGTGCTCATCGCGCTCACGATGCCGCCACTGCCGGTGCTGCTGGCGCTGGTCGCCGCGCGAGCGATTGCCGGACAGGTGTTCCAGCCCGCCTCCCGGGCGGTGGTGCCCGCGTTGGTGCGGAGCGAAGACCTGGAGGCCGCCAACGCCAGCGTGGGCTTCGGGACGCAGGCCGCCGAAGCGTTGGGGCCGTTGCTCGCGGCGGCGATGTTTCCGCTCGTGGGGCTCCAGGGCGTGCTGCTGGTGGACGCGGCGTCCTTCTTCCTGTCCGCGGGCTTGTTGGTGGCGCTGCCGTCCGTGCAGCCCGCGCATGACGGCGCCGCGCCGCCCGTGTCGTTGTTCCGGCAGGCACGGGATGGGCTCGTCTACCTCTGGCGGGCGCGGGTGGCCCGCGTCGTCGCGTTGGGCTTCTGCGCCGTGGTGGCCTTCAACGGCGTGGATGACGTGGCACTGGTGTTGCTCGCGAAGGACACCTTCCAGGCAGGGGACTCGGCGGTGGGGCTGCTGCTGGGCGCGGTGGGGCTGGGCCTGGTCGCGGGCTACGCGCTGATGGCGCGGCTGGGCGCGGGGGCGGCGATGCCGGTGATGCTGGTGCTGGGCTTCGCGGTGAGCAGCCTGGGCAATCTGCTGACCGGCCTGGCCTGGGCCGTCTCCGCGGCGTTCGCGATGCAAGCCGTGCGCGGTGTGGGCATCGCCGCCATGGATGTGGCCAGCCACACGCTCATCCAGCGCTGGGTTCCGGCTGGGATGCGGGGGCGGGTGTTCGGCAACTTCTACGGCGCCATTGGTGTGGCGGCGGGGCTGTCCTACGTCGCGGGAGGATTGTTGCTGGACGCGACGTCCGCGCCAGTGACGCTGCTGGTGGTGGGGGCGGGGGGAATGCTCGCGACCGTCGTGGTGGCGTGGCGGCTTCCGGGCGCGCTGCGGACAAGCGCGGCAACGCGCGAACCGGATTGACGCCTCAGACGCGGCGCTTGCCTTTCACGAACGCCAGCCCCACCGGGTTGCCCCGGTAGATGACCACGGTTCATTCCTGCTTCAAGGCGCGCACCGGACTGTCACCCGACGCCTACCGCCGGCGCTGCGCGCTTCGATAGCGCCGTCCGCGCCTCCCAGCGAGCCTGAAGCCGGGGGAAGCAGGCGCGAAACACCATGAACCACACGGCGCCCGCCAGCAGGTCCACGGCATAGTGATAACGCAGCACCAGCGTGGACACGAGGATGGCCACGGCGACGGGCACCATCAGCCGGAATCGCCACGGGTGCTGGCGCCGGTCGTGTTCGAGCAGCACCAGCGTGATGTACGTGTGCAGGCTGGGGAAGAGGTCGTAGGTGGACGAACCGCTCGCCACCACGGCGGCATTCAGTTGCGTGAACCAGCCACCCTCGATGGGGACGGTGAACAGCTCCGGCCAGGCGGCCACGGGGCCGATGGCGGGCATCAGGTAGTAGCCGGCGATGCCCGGGACATAGGCGGAGAAGACGTCGATGAAGAAGCGCTCCGCCCGCGCACGCGGCCCCACCAGCGCCCAGGCCATGGCGAGGTGCAGGTATCCGTGGAACGCCAGATAGCTGGCGCTGAAGAACTCGTTGACCCAGGGCGTGCTCCACCGCTGGAGCCAAGCGGCCGGGGTGATGCCGAACAGGAACACGTCAGCGGACAGAAGCCAGGCGTCACGCGTCACGAGCCCCAGCGCGGGGACGGCCTGCTTCACGGAGGCATAGAAGAAGAACGTCGCGAGGTAGGCGAGCAGCAGCCGTGCCCGGAAGACATGGGCCACTGCGTCCAGTCGCGCCAGCAGCGCCACGCTGGCCATGAACAGCACCGTGCCGCCAACTGTCTGCACGGTGGCAGCCGCGGAGATTCCCGCGACGAACACCAGCGCCGTCAAGAGGGCGATGCCGAACGCCGCCAGCAGGACTTCGTGCGGGTACAGCCGCTCAGGCATCAGGCGTGGCGGGTTTCGCCCCTCGGATGAGCGAACCGGAGAGGACGCCGCGCACGAACGAGAAGTAGGACGGGATGAAGGGGGCCCCCTGCGCGACGAGGTCCGCGCGCAGCGTCCGGTGCAGCGCGGGCAGGTTGTACCAGGGCACGCGGGGATACAGGTGGTGCTCCAGGTGGTAGTTCTCGTTGCACATGAAGAAGCGCGTCACCGGGTTCGACAGGATGGTCCGGGAGCCTCGGACCGGGTGCGTGCTCTCCGGCAGGAAGGTGTGCTGGCTCATGCCCCGGACGTTGACCAGGGTGTTGAGGAGGAGCATCGGAATCGCCCAGGCATGGAGCAGCACCTGTCCGGGGATGAAGATGACCGCGGCCGTCAGGCCCGCGACGGCCAGCGCCACTTCGAACAGCACCCATCGGCGCTCGGCGGCCGTTCCCTGTCGCCAACCCAGGATGGGAATCATCGTGATGTAGGCGGGATAACCGAGCAGCAGCCGGCCCACATGCATCAACAACTCCAACCACCGCCGCCCCGTGTAGTTGGCGTAGTGGTCCGGGTCCTTCCCTCCGCCCAGGTCGGCATGGTGCTTCAGGTGCAGCACCTTGTAGGCCGCGTAGTTCTGCAACACCGGGAGCGCGCAGGCGATGCCACCCAGCCGGTTCAACCAGGGCCGCCGCGCGAGGCCACCGTGGACGGCCTCGTGGGTGAACAGGCTGATGCCATGCAACGACGCCGCGGCGATGAGGTACAGCGGGGCGCGAGCGAGCCAGTCTATCCAGGCCGCGTCCCGCGCCGCGAGCACCACGGACAGCGCCGCTGCGCCCAGGTAGAGCATGAGGAACACGGCGAGCCGCGGAACGTGCCGCGCATCGACCTGCTCCAATTCACGCAACTGCGAAGGGGTGAGGGATTCTGTCGCGAGCGGCATGGGAAGTTCCGAGGTAGAACCATGCCATGGAACCTGGCCTGGTTTCGACGCCGCCCCTTCGCTTGAAGTTCGCCGTTGTCCGGGAGGACGCCGCGCTGGAGCTGGCGCTCGTCGAACGCACGCGGGCGCGGGCCGTGCTCGCGGTGGCCTCGGGAGGCTGCACGCTCCTCACCCTGGCGCGGCGCCATCCTGCGCTCGAGCTGGTGGGCTTCGATTTCAACCCGCGTCAGCTCGCGCATGTCCGGGAGAAGGCGGAGGGGCTCGGCCGCCTTCCGCTGGCTCGCTACAGCGTGGAAGAGGAGGACACCACGGCCCTGAATCAGCGCGGCGAATTCGAGGGGCTCTTTCGCACGCTCCGCCGGTTCATCGAGGAGTTCGTCGCGCCCGCGCACGAGCTCGCCGCCTTCTTCGCGCCAGCCACCACGGCCTCACAACGCCGGGAGGCATGTGCCCGCTGGTTCGCTTCGCCCTACTGGCCCGTGGCCTTCGAGCTGGCCCTGGCGGCGCCGCTGCTGAACACCATGTTCGGGCCCGCCGCGACCCAGCATGCCGAGCCCGGCTCGTATCCTGGCTATTTCCAGTCGGTCTTCGAACGCGGGCTCCAGCGCGAGGATGCGCCTCGAAATCCCTTCCTCCAGCACGTGCTGCTCGGCAGGTACTTGCGTGAGGATGCCCCCGAGTATCTCCGGGCCGAAGGCCCGCTGGCGCTGACGCTCGTCCAGGGCTCGTTGCCGAATGTGCCGCGCCTGGACCGCTTCGACGTCATCTCGCTCTCCAACATCTTCGACTGGTCGGAGGACGCGCTGGTGGCGGAGTGGGCGGGGTTGCTCGCGCGTGAGGCGCGGCCCGGTTGCGCCGTCCTCATCCGTCAGCTCAACAACCGCCGGGACCTTCGCCGCTTCTTCCAGCCCGCCTTCGAGTTCGATGACGCGCTCGGCGCGGAGCTGCTTGCCAGGGACAGGAGCCTGTTCTACGAGCGCATCGAGGTCGGCTTCCGCGTGCCAGACAGCCCATGAGTGACGTGCGTTTCATCGTTGCCCGGCCCGACTCGCTCGGGCCCTATGTCGAGCGGCTGCGCCTGCTGGAGCGTGAAATCCTCTATCCACTCGCGGATGGGGCCGACCACTTCTTCATCGACCATGGGTCCGGCTACCACCCGTTCTTCTCCTCCATGGGCGAGGCGTACTTCCTGCTGGCGCTCCGTGGCGACGACTTGCTCGGTTCCGTGACGGGGGTCTTGCGTCCGGTGTGGCACGGGACGCGGAAGGTGGACGCGCTCTACATCTGCGACCTCAAGCTGGCGAAGCACGCGCGGGGCTCCGGGCTCTCCACGAAGCTCCTGCTTCAGGGGCTCAAGCACCTCTTCCTCATTCCCCCGCTGCGCCGGATTCGTTTCCTCTATGGCGCGGCGATGCGCGGCGCCCGGGGCGACGTGATGCGCATCGCCCGTGGGTGGAATCCGCTGCGCATGGGGCGCCCCACGAGCCAGCTCGCGCTCTACTTCGTGCCGCCCGCTCGGCTTCAGGCGTTGGATACGCGGAGTGCACCCCCGCGCCCCACGGAAGCAGGGCTCCGCCTGGGGCCCGCGCCCGCCAGGGCGCTGGAGGGGGCGGGGTGGTGCACCACGGCGGGGGCCAAGGACCTTCAGCGGCTGTCCACGGGTCGCCCGTGGCCCTTGGTCCACCTGTCGGCGCCGCCCGAAGCCTGGACGCGCGGTTGGGGCGAGTACCTTCGTACCTGCGGTGTGGAGCTGGCGGCGCTCGGAGAGGAGGCGCTCGCCTGCTTCAGCATCGACGAGCGGCTGGAGGACCACGTCCACTGGCTGCGAGAGGCGGGCATCGCTCCTGATTCGGTGTGCACCGTCTATTCTCTCGACCTCTCCTTTCCTGTCAGAGCGCCAGCATGGGTGCACCTTCCCTCATCCGAAATCTGAAGCTGCGTCAGCACATCGCCGGGCTCAAGGCGGAGTGGAACGCATTGGATGCGCCCTACCTGCGCGCGCTGAGAGACGGCACCTTCGCGCGGGAGGACTTCGTCGAAACGCAGCTCCAGTTCTCCTCCGCGGTGGCGCACTTCTCCAGGCCCATGGCGATGCTCGCCAGCCGGCTGCCTCAGCCCCACCAGCGGCTGCCGCTGGTGGAGAACATCTTCGACGAGCACGGACGCGGCACGTTGGCTCACGGCCACGAGCGCACGTTCCACCTGCTCCTCTCGCGCCTGGGCGTTGAGACAGCTCGCGTGGAGCGACATGTGACCTGGCCGGAGGTGCGTGCCTTCAACGTCGCGCTCACCGGCATCGCCGCGTTCGAGGGGCCGCTCACGGGGCTCGCCGTGTTCGGCATCATCGAGGACCTGTTCAGTGGCATCTCCCTGGACCTGGGCCGCGGCATCGTCGCGCGGGGCTGGCTCCAGCACGGCGAGGTGGTGCACTACCCCACGCACGCGGACCTCGACGAGGAACACGCGGAAGGCTTCTACCGGCAGTTGGATGCGCCCTACGAGACGGACGCGGGGGCCGCCGAGATTGAGCAGGGCCTGACGTTGGGCGGTCACCTCTTCCTGGGGCTGTACGACGCGCTGTTCCGGGCGCGTCACCGCCGGCTGGGTTAGGGCCGCGGCCCGCTGGGGCCTTCCCGCGCCGCGTCTCCGACGGCATGGAGCCGCAGCCAGCCCCGGTTTCGGAGGAGTTGGCGGATGGGGGCTCGGAGCTCCGCGCGGAGCCGGGGCTCCTCGGTGGCCACCGCGTCGGCTGGGACCCGCAACTGCCAGGAGACACCGTCAGGGTGTGATGGCTCGGAGGGTTCTCCCGCGAGCACCAGCCGGACGATGAGCGGCGGCAGGTCCGTGTCATCACCAGCGCGCCATTGCGTCGTGGCCCGCGCGCGCTGGGGCGAAGCCAGGTGGTTGAAGATGCCCACGGCCTGCTGCGCGACCTCCGGCCGTGAGCATTCGAAGACGATGGACCAGACGCGGGCCTGCTTCATTCGCGGCGTCCGCTGCAACCAGCGGAAGAGCAGCACCGCGAGCGCGGCGCCCAGCAGTTGCGCGGCGATGATGGACTCCACGTCCATGGAGTGCATGGCACTGGGGCGGGTGCTGAACGCCCGGGCGAGGATGAGCGCTGGGTTCGCCAGGGCCCGGGAGTCGGTGAACCAGACGGTGGCGGCCAGATAGCCGGCGACGACCAGCGGAATCGCGGTAGGGCGATTCCGCACGCAGCCGCGCACCATGACGAGCAACCCGAAGGTGGACACCAGCTCCGTGACGAACTGCGCCAGGCTGGCCGTGGGCTCACTCGCGCCGACGAGCATCGGCTCATGACACATGACGTGGGCCACCCACCGGCCCGCGACGGCGCCGCCCACCTGCGCCAGCACGTACAGCGGCACGTCGCGCCACGGTGTGCCGTCTTCGAGCGCATCCGCGAAGGTGAGCGCGGGATTGAAGTGCGCCCCCGTGAGCGGTTGAAGCACGTAGGCCAGACATGCCAGCACCGCGCCCGCCGCCAGGGACATGAAGAGGCGTCCATCCGTGGCGCTCACGCCCAGGTGCTCGGCGCCGTGGTGGGCGCCCTCCAGCGCGACCACGAGCAGTCCACAGCCCAGGGCCTCCACCACGAGCCGCCGGGAGCGGTTCATCCGGGCCACGTCATCCGGCGCGGCAGGGGACTGGAATGCGTGCGTCACGGCGAAGCCCCTCCTGGAAGCAGGTCCGCGGGCCCCTGGGAGATCGGCTCCTCCACCGCACCTGGAACCGGAAACCTAGGGCTCACCCGTGGCACCGTCAAAGGCAGGGGGCCAGACTGCCCGTCGGTGAACAAGGCCGGTTGGCCAGACGTGGAGGCGCTGCGCCCGTTGTCGTCGCTCAGGGCTTGTGCGCTCGCAGCCGCCACACCTGGAAGGTGTGCAACCGCCGCCCACGAAAGTCACCGAAGAGCTCCACGGGGCCTTCCACCGTGGTGAAGCGAGAGGCCAGCTCCTCGGGGGGCTCCGCTCCGCCTTCGCTCACCCACAGCACGTCCTGCCCGGGCGTCACGGCCGGGTCGGCCCACAGGTCATATTGGCTGAAGCGGGCCGGTGCCCCCGTCTTCGTGAGCCGCCGCGCGTAGTAGGCCACCTGGGACGCCAGTTGGTAGTTGGGCGCGTAGACAGCGGCCACGTTGTCGGGCGTCAGCTCCGGGAACAACCGCTGCGGCGTGGCCAACTCGCGCAGCACGCGCCAGCCGTGCGTCCGCCACAGCGTCCTGTCCCGGCGGAAGTGGAGCACGGGGAAGAGCAGGTGCGAGCCCACCACCAGCACCACCGCCAGCCCGCTGAACGCCGCCGCGCGCTGCCAGACGGGCCGCATGCCCGCCACGCCCACGCAGGCCGCGAGGTACGCCGCGGACGGCCAGTTGGCCTCGCCTCGGGTGCGCAGCGACGCGTAGCCGAAGAAGAGCAGGGGGACGCAGGCCGCCATGCGCAGCAGGAAGTGCTCGCGCGGACCGCGCACGCCGTACACCAGCGCGAGGGGAAAGAGCACCGGTCCTCCCAGGGCGAGCTGGCCCGCGAGGAACTCACCGAAGGTGCTCCAACCGCTGCGCCAGCCGCGGCCCAGGCCATGGCTGAGCTGGAAGGCGAAGCCCACCCAGTCATGGCCCGCGTTCCAGAACACCACCGGCGCGAAGAAGGCGCCCGCCAGCGTCGCCGTGCGCCACGCGCCCCAGGGCAGGCGTCGCGCTCGCACCGTGGCGATGAGGAACGCCACGCCCAGCAGCACGGCCGGGTACTTCGACAGCAGGGCGCACCCTCCGGCCAGTCCCGCGAGGACCCATCGCTCCCGCCACAGGGCCCACAGGGCCAGCGTCCAGAACAGGAGCAGGGGAGAGTCGGGCGTGGGCCACACGCCGGCCACCGCGCCCGCGGGGACGACGCTCCACAGCGCCGCCGCCCGCCAGGCCGTCGCCGCGTCGCCATGGACGTCGCGCGCCAGCCGCCACACCGCGGCCACCGTCCCCACGCCGCACAGCATCGCCGTGCCCTCGATGCCCAGCAGGGCGATGTGCCAGGCCACCAACGGTGGATGGTCGAAATAGCCCCAGTCGAGCTGGCGGGCCCATTGCCAGTAATAGGCGGTGTCGAAGTAGACGTCCGTGCCCAGCACCAGGGCGAGCCGCGCCGCCATCGCCACGCCGAGCAGCGCCACGCAGGTCTTCAGACTGAGGCCCGTCGAGGCGGGAGACGGCGGAGACACGGCGGCGACCTACTCCGTCCGCCCCTCTGTTGACCACCATCCCTCCAGTGCTTTCGGCTTGCCCGCCCTCGCGCGGGTTCGTATCTCGACAGGCATTCCTCTTCCTGGAGTCCCGATGGCCACGCCCCCTCCGTCAGCTGACACTTCCAACCGTCTGGCCCGGGAACCCTCTCCGTATCTGCGCCAACACGCACACAACCCCGTGGACTGGTTCCCCTGGGGGGAAGAGGCGCTCGCGAAGGCGAAGGCGGAGAACAAGCCCATCCTGCTGTCTGTGGGCTACTCCGCCTGTCACTGGTGCCACGTCATGGCGCACGAGTCGTTCGAGTCACCCGAGACGGCCCGGCTGATGAACGAGGGCTTCATCAACATCAAGGTGGACCGCGAGGAGCGGCCAGACCTGGACCAGATTTATCAAGGCGTGGTGCAGCTCATGGGACAGGGCGGCGGCTGGCCGCTCACGGTGTTCCTCACGCCAGACCTGAAGCCCTTCTACGGCGGCACCTACTTCCCGCCGCAGGACCGCTATGGGCGCCCGGGCTTCCCCCGCCTGCTGATGGCGCTGCGGGACGCGTGGGAGAACAAGCAGGACGAGGTGCAGCGGCAGTCGGCCCAGTTCGAGGAGGGGCTCGGGGAGCTGGCCACCTACGGGCTGGAGGCCGCGCCCGCGGTGCTGACGGCGGCGGACGTGGTGGGCATGGGCCAGCGCATGGCGAAGCAGGTGGACGCGGTCCACGGGGGCTTCGGCGGCGCGCCCAAGTTCCCCAACCCGATGAACTTCGCGCTGATGCTGCGCGCGTGGCGAAGGGGCGGGGGCGCGCCGTTGAAGGACGCGGTGTTCCTGACGTTGGAGCGCATGGCCCTGGGCGGCATCTATGACCAGCTGGGAGGCGGCTTCCACCGGTACTCGGTGGACGCGCGCTGGCTGGTGCCCCACTTCGAGAAGATGCTCTACGACAACGCGCAGCTCCTGCACCTCTACGCGCAGGCGCAGCAGGTGGAGCCGCGCCCGCTGTGGCGCAAGGTGGTGGCGGAGACGGTGGCCTACGTGCGCCGCGAGATGACCGACGCGGGCGGCGGCTTCTACGCGGCGCAGGATGCGGACAGCGAGGGCGAGGAGGGGAAGTTCTTCGTGTGGCGCCCGGAGGAGGTCCGCGCGGCCTTGCCGGAAGCGCAGGCGGAACTGGTGCTGCGCCACTTCGGAATCAAGCCCGGCGGCAACTTCGAGCATGGCGCGACGGTGCTGGAGGTGGTGGTGCCCGTGTCGGAGCTGGCGCGGGAGCGCGGCGTCTCCGAAGACGCCGTGGAGCGCGAGCTGGCCGCGGCGAAGCAGACGCTCTTCGACGCGCGGGAGCGGCGGGTGAAGCCGGGCCGGGACGACAAGCTGCTGTCGGGATGGAACGGGCTCATGATTCGCGGGCTCGCGTTGGCCTCGCGTGTCTTCGGTCGGCCGGAGTGGGCGAAGTGGGCGGCGGACGCCGCGGACTTCGTGCTGGAGAAGGCGTGGGACGGGACGCGGCTGGCGCGCTCGTACCAGGAGGGACAGGCGCGCATCGACGGCTTCCTGGAGGACTACGGTGACCTGGCCTCGGGCCTCACCGCGCTCTACCAGGCCACCTTCGACGTGAAGTACCTGGAGGCGGCGGACGCGCTGGTGCGCCGGGCCGTGGACCTCTTCTGGGACGCGGAGAAGGCGGCGTACCTCACCGCGCCCCGGGGACAGAAGGACCTGGTGGTGGCGACGTATGGCCTCTTCGACAACGCCTTCCCGTCCGGCGCCTCCACGCTGACGGAGGCGCAGGTGGAGCTGGCGGCGCTCACGGGTGACAAGCAGCACCTGGAGTTGCCGGAGCGCTACGTGGCGCGGATGCACGACGGGCTCGTGCGAAACACCATGGGCTACGGCTACCTGGGCCTGGCGGCGGATGCGCTGCTGGAGGGCGCGGCGTCCGTCACCGTCGCGGGCGCGTCCGACGACGTGGCGCCGCTGCGGGCCGCCATGGACCGCGCCTTCGCGCCCACGGTGGCGCTGGCCTGGAAGGCGCCAGGGCAGCCCGTGCCCGCGTTGCTGCAAGGGACTTTCGAAGGACGTGAGCCCGTGAAGGGACGGGCCGCCGCCTACCTGTGCCGGGGCTTCGTCTGCGAGCTGCCCGTCACCGAGCCGGACGTGTTGGCCCAGCGGTTGGCGGCGCTCACCGGCCCCTGAGCAGGGGCCGGCGCGGCCTGCGTCACTTGACGGCCGTCACCTTCAGCGCGCCGATGAGCGGCGTGATTTCGGCGTTGCCTTCCTTGCCGAAGGCGAAGTGCGTGGCGTCCGCCACCACCTGGTTGAAGGTGGGGTCCAACTGGGTCCACTCGCCCACGAAGGCCTCCACCCATTCGTGCCAGTAGAGGGCGGGCACGCCGTCCTGGTTCACCATGTAGATGACGCCGTCCACGCGCCGGGCGGGCACGCCCGCCGCGCGCAGCAGCGCCACGGACAGGAGCGAGTGCTCCGTGCAGTCGCCCTTCTTCTGGCTCAGCACGTCCGTGGCCCGGTCCGCGCTGGCGCCGTAGTCCTTCTCCAGGTTGGTGTACACCCAGGTGTTCACCTTCTGGGCGATGCGGTACGCGTCCTTCTCCGTCCCCACGAGCTGCTTCGCCAGCTCGCGGATGGCCGGCGCGTCGCTCTCCACCATGAGCGTGGACTTGAGATTCTCTCCGCCCTCCGGGTCCTTCAGCGGCAGGGGCTTGCGCGTCTTGGGCGCGACGGCGGACAGCGTCACCTCTACGCTGCCATCCGGCTGCGGCTTGAACTGCTGGCGGTACGTCTGCTCCTGGAACTTCGCGGGCAGGCCCTGCACCACCAGCGTGACGTGGCCGGGCACGGTGCGCGCGGACTCGGGCAGCGGCTTGGGCAGTACCACGCGGGTGAGTCCGAAGACTTCCACCAGGTCCAGCCGCTTCGCGACGGCCTCCGTCTCCTTCCGGGCCTGCATCGTCGTGCCGTAGTCCACCAGCACCATCTCCCCGCGCTGGGTGATGTACGAAACGACGGGGACCTTCTCCTTCTCCGACACGGTGATGGCCTTGCCCAGCTTCACCTGCACGCCGTTGATGGTCCGCTGTTCCTCGGGCTCCACGGTGGTGGAGAGGCCGTAGGACTCCAGGTCCATTCCATCCAACGAGAAGCCCGTCACCTTCGCCTTGCGCAGCAGCGCCACGCGCGGCGGGTCGGCGTCCTCCACCCGCTCCTTCGTCGGAGGCCGCTTGGGCAGCGTCTCGTCGGGGCGGCCCGGGCGCTTGCGCACCACCTGGAAGCCGTCCGCCGTGGCCGTGCCCACCAGCGTCTGCGTGCCGCCGTCACCGGTCTGCTTCACGACGAAGGACAGCAGGCGCCCACCGGGCTTCGCCTCGTAGATGCGCTCCTCGTCATGCATGCGCTCCGACACGCGCGAGCCCACCATGGCCTTGAAGACGAGCTGGTTGGTCGTCTTCACCCGCGCGGGCTGGCCCGGCAGGACTTCCAGGTCGGTGAAGAGCCAGCCGACCTTCTTGTCCATGAGGTACAGGCCGAAGTACTCGCCGCCCTTGGGCCGGGCGGCCTTCACCACGTCGGAGACGGGAGCCTGTGTGGCAGTGGCCTTGGCCGCCGGGGCGGGCGCCCTCGCGAGCGCGGACGGTGCGCCCACCAGCAGGGCACACAGGGGCACGAGGGCCAGCAAGGTCGGTCGGTGCGTGCGAGTCATCGTGCCCCTTCTAACGAGGGAAGGGGCCGTTGTCTTCACCCGCCCGGCCTCGCGGCGTGGCGATTACAGCCGCTTGGTGAGGATGATGAGGTCGTCCCCCACCTTGTAGAAGTCCCGGATGCGGGCCTCCTCGCCGTACTTCATGGAGGCGTAGAAGCCGCGCGTGGGGCCGTAGGCCTCGGTGGCGCTCGTCTCCACGCGGATGAGGCGCCCGTTGCGGCGGCGCAGGTCGCCCTCCATGGCGGACACCAGCGCCGCGCCTACGCCCTGACCGCGAACTTCCGGTGCGGACGCAATCCAGTACAGGTCGTAGGTGTCCTCCGTCATCGGCGTGGGGCCGTAGCAGATGTAGCCCACGAGCTCGCCGTCGCGGTCCGCGACGATGATGGCGTAGTCCGTGTTGTCCGGCGTGAGCGTGGTGTTTGCCAGCTCGATGGCGACCTCAACCTCCTGCGGCGAGAAGGTTTCGATCTTTCGAATCAGGGCGGCGATTGGCGCCCGATCCTTTTCTTCGATGGGACGGATGTCCATGTGCTCTCTCGAGCGCGACCTCCACGAGCCGGGACGCCAGGGCCGGATAGTCCATTCCGGCGGCCAGGGCGGCCTTGGCGAACCCCGCGCTCGGATGAAGGTCGCAGTTGGGGTTGATGTCGATGACGTAGGGCACGCCCTCTGGGGATACCCGAAGGTCGACCCGTCCATAGTCCTGACAGTCCAGTGCTGCAAAGGCTTCCAGCGCGACCTGCACGCAACGGGACTCCAGGTTCGCGTCCAGCCGGCACAATCCGCTGGTGGTGTCCCGGTACTCCGCCGACGCCGCCTCCCACTTGGCGTTGTAGGAGACGATGTTGGGTCTGTCCTCGAACGTACGACCGAAGACGATTTCCGTCAGGGGCAGCGCCTGGCGCGGCCGGTTGCCGAGCAGCGGCACATAGATTTCCCGCCCGGGGATGAACTGCTCCACCAGGGCCGGCTGATGAAACTCACGGAGCACCGCGTCACAGGCGCGGACCAGCGCGGCGCGCTCGTGCACCACGGACTCCGACGTCACGCCCATGCTGGCGTCTTCCCGCGCGGGCTTGACGATGAGCGGCCAGGGCAGGTCCACCGCCAATGCATCCTCCAGGCGCTCCACCACGTGGAAGGGCGGCGTGGACACGCCGCGCGCGGTGAGGACTTCCTTCGCCTTGGGCTTGTGCAGCGCCAGCCCCAGGGACAGCGCGCTCGAGCCCGTGTAGGCCAGCCCCAGCGCGTCCAGCAGGCAGGGGATGGCCATCTCGCCCCGGCTGTCGGCCGCCAACGACTCGCAGAGGTTGACGACCAGGTCCGGCTGGCACCGGCGCAGGGTGTCCATGAAGTCGAGCCGGTCACCTTCGATGGCGAGCGGTTCGGCCAGGGTGTCGCCCCGGTTGAGGGCGTCCGCCATGGAGGAGGCGACACGGACCACATCCTCCCGGGCCTCCCGCCCAGGGTCGTCCTCGAGGAGGTCGTGGTCGCGGTTGTGCAGCAGGATGATGTGCATTCGGTGGTGCGGAAGGGTTACCACGTCCCCTGCCTCCATCACAGTCCGCACGTGAGGCCGGCTGCCCCCCGGAAAGGTTCGCGGTACGTTTGATGCCTCCCGAGGGGGTATCCAGGAGTATGGAAAGGGAATCATGCGCATCCGTGACCCCATCCACGGCACCATCCCGGTCAGCGACCCCGAGAAGGCCGTCATCGACAGCCGGCACTACCAGCGGCTGCGGTATGTCCGACAGCTTGGCTTCGGGGACCTGGCCTTTCCCGGGGCCACGCACACGCGCCACATCCATTCCCTGGGCGCCATGCATGTCGCCTCGCGCGTGTTCGGCGCGGTGGCTGCCCGCTCGTCGCTGCCGGAGGACGTGCGGGAGCGCTTCTGCGCGGCGGTGCGTCTGGCGGTCCTCTGCCATGACCTGGGGCACATGCCGCTGTCGCATGCCTCGGAGCGCATCGCCCCGAAGCGCTCGCTCCTGCGCCTGCCATCCTGGCTGGACGGCACCGCGGAGGGCGAGCTGGCCACGCACGAGGACTACACGGCGAAAATCCTCCTCGACAGCTCGCTGACGCCCATCATCGAGAAGCACTTCGGCGGCATGGGGATTACGCCCATGGCGGCGGTGGCGCTGGTGTCGGGCGCGAAGCCGCCGAAGGACCCGGGCTTCACGCACCAGGGTGTGGACTGGACGCCGCTGCTACGCGCCATCGTCTCCGGCGAGCTGGACGCGGACCGCATGGACTACCTGCTGCGCGACTCCTTCTACACAGGCGTCAACTATGGCCGGTACGACATGGATTGGATTGTCAGCAACCTCAATCCCGCGATGAAGGACGGGCGGGCCTACCTCGCCCTCAGCCGGGCGGCGGCCTTCGCCTTCGAGGACTTCCTCCTCAGCCGCTACCACATGTTCGTGTCGGTGTACCTGCACCACACCTCCGTGAACTTCGACTACATGCTGCGGCGCTACTACGAGGAGTCGCCCGGCGAGTTCGAGATTCCTTCGGACCCGGAAGAGTTCCTGCTCTGTGACGATTCGGCGCTCTGGTACACGCTGCGCCGCTCCAAGAATCCGTGGGCCCAGCGCATCAGCCAGCGGCAGGGCTACAAGCTGCTGGCGCAGTTCACGGAGCGGGACACGGGCTACGACCTGGACGTGCTGCGCAGCGCGCTGGTGTCCCACAAGTTCGACCACTACGTCGTCGAGTCCCAGAACGTGCTCAGCAAGTACACCTCCGGGCCATCTGGCCGAGGGCCGAGCCTGTACATCATCGACGCCTCCACCGGCCGGCTGACCGAGGTGGCGCGCTACACGCCGCTGTATCAGCGCTACAGTGGGGCGGTGCGGCTCGTCCGGCTGTACGTCCGGCCAGACCAGGCGGACAAGGCACATGCGTTGATGGGCCGGGTACTCGGCCAGGCGGTGGAGTCATGAGCGAGCGTCTTCCCAGTCTGGGCCTGGGCCTGGACCTGCTGCCCCACAGTCCGGTGGAGGCCCGCCCTTCTTCCGTGGCGCTGCTGTACCGGCGCGCGGGGGAGGGCGTGGAGGTCTTCTGGGTGAAGCGCGGCAAGGCGCTTCGCTTCGCGGGCGGCTTCTATGCCTTTCCCGGCGGCAAGCTGGACGCGGCCGACGCGGACGTGCCGGTGGCGGGCGCCAGCGGAGAGGAGGCGGCGCTGCGCTCGGCCGCGGCGCGCGAGCTCTTCGAGGAGACGGGCGTGCCGGTGGCCCACGGCGCCGAGGCGCTGCCCGCCGCGAAGGTGGCGTCGCTGCGCAAGGCACTCCTGGACGGGACGCTGGGGTGGGGCGCTCTGTTGAAGGCGGAGGGGTTGTCGCTGCACGCGGATGACTTCCGGGCCGCGGGCCGGTGGGTGACGCCGCCGGCGCTGCCCGTGCGCTTCGATACGCGCTTCTACCTGGTGGAGATGCCCGCCCACGCGCGCGCGGAGTGGTGGCCGGGCGAGCTCGCGGAGGGCGCCTGGGTGACGCCCGCTGATGCCCTGGCGCGGTGGGGAGATGGCACGGCGCTGCTGCACCCGCCCGCGGTGCATGCCTTCCAGGTGCTGGGCTCCTTCACGGATGCGTCCGAAGTCCTGGCGCGCCTGGCGTCGCCTCCGTTCTGCCCGGGCTACGTCTCGCAGCGCATCGAATTCCAGCAGGGCGTGCGCGTGGTGGCGCTGGAGACGCCCACGCTGCCGCCGGCCGCGCATACCAACGCGTATGTGCTGGGCAACGGCGAGCTGCTCATCGTGGACCCGGGCGCCGCGGACGTGAAGCAGTACGCGAAGCTGCTGTCACTGGTGTCGGGCCTGAAGGCGGAGGGGCTGCGGCCTGTGGCAGTGGTGCTCACCCACCATCACGGTGACCACGTGGGCGGCGCGCGCGCGGTGAAGGAACGCTTGGGCATCCCGCTGTGGTGCCACGCGCGTACGGCGGACCGCCTGGACTTCCCCGTGGAGCGGCTGCTGGAGGACGGTGACGTGCTGGAGCTGGCGGGCGAGGTGCCGCAGCGCTGGCGCGTGCTGCACACGCCGGGGCATGCACAGGGGCACGTGTGTCTCGTGGACGAGCGCAGCCGCTCGGCGGTGGTGGGGGACATGGTGGCCGGTGTGGGGACCATCGTCATCGACCCGCCGGAGGGGCACATGCGGGACTACCTGACGCAGCTCGCGCGGCTGCGGGACTGGCCCGTGAGCACGCTGTACCCGGCGCACGGCTCACCGATTCCGGACGGGCCCGCGAAGCTCCAGGAGTACCTGGACCACCGGGCGGCGCGGGAGGCACTCATCCTTCAGTCCGTGTCACCCAACGGTGCCACGCTGGCGCAGGTGGTGTCCCTGGCCTACGCGGACACGCCGCCGCTGCTGCATCCCCTCGCGGAGCGCAGCGCGCTGGCCACCCTGGAGAAGCTGGTGGAGGAAGGCCTCGTGCGTGAGGAGTCGCTCCAGTACTTCCGCGCCTAGAAGCGGCCGGCGAGCCCCATCGCCCCGCCTCCCGGGGCCAGGCTCACCGTGGGCACCAGCACCACGGGGCGCTCCTGCTGGCGTCGCCGCTCGTAGGCGCCATGGGACAGCTCGAACGCGAGGATGGACGTCGCCACGGGCACGGCGAAGGTGGCGGTGAGGACCGCCCAGGACGCTTCGTCCGACAGCGCCACGACGGCCAATGGCGCGGCCGTTCCCACCAGTCCGCCCAGCAGCGTGGGCAGGAATCCGCCGCGTGCATCCATCAGCGAGCCTCCCAGGTACACGCCTGACACTGCGCCGAGCCCCATCCCAAGCGAAGCGCTGATGAGGCTGAGGTTCCTCCCGGACCGGCACTCGCTGTAGCCGCAGGACACCTGGTCCGACACGAGGACGCCTCCGAGGAAGGTCACCGCGAGGCCAGAGGCGCCAATCAGCGCGCCGCCCACCGTTTCGCCCACCAGGCGCGCGCCCAGCGGGAACGGCGCATCCTGGGACGGATGCAGCCGGGGAGAGGCCGGCGGCCTGGATGCCGGTGACGGACGGCCCACCGCGGGCCGCTGCTGAGTGGCCGTCATGGGCTCTGGCATCCGCGGCGCGTCATCCGTTGGCTGGGCGAGCGCGAGGGCGGGCAGCAGGAGCGTCAGCAGGATGGGGCGGTTCGGATGGGAGTGCATGGGCGCTGGTGCTCGGAGTGAGAGCACGGCGCGGGCACGGATGCCATCGCCTCCCTGATGGGTTTCGCGCTGAACGGACGGCGCGCCTCAGGAGGACTGCGTCGCGGGTCTGGGGCGAGTTCCATGGGGCGCTGTTCGGAAATGTCGGGACTTTGGCGCGGCGAAAAGTCCCGACATTTCCGAACAGCGAGCTCCCGAGGTGCGCAGCTGCCCTGGGGTGCTTCGCCTCAGAAGCTCCCGGCGAGGCCCAGGCGAGGCCCGCGTTCGCCCATCCCGGCGACGGGGACCACCTGGAACGTGCTCGGGGCCTTGCGCGTGAGCGCGGGGCGTTCCTCCCCCGGCGATGACAGCTCATAGCCCGCCACGGCGCCCACCACGGGGAGCAGCAGCAGGAACACCGCGCCGCCGGGCTCGTTGTCTCCGATGCCCAGCAGGGCGGAGCCGACCAGCGCGCCGCCCCAGCCGATGAGGCTGCCGCCCGCGGTGGCGAGGAAGGTGCCCCGGCCGCCCATGAGCTTTCCACCCAGCCAGGTCCCGGCCGGGATTCCCACCACGACCCCCGTCAATCCACCGACGCCCGCGACGATGCTGCACTCGTCGCAGCCCACCGTGGACGCACCCACGAAGAAGCCCGTGAGGAGGCCCAGGGAGCCCGCGATGATGCCGCCACCGGCGCCACCCAGGAACTCCACGGCCACCCGTGGCACGGGGTCCGTGGCGCGGGAGTGGGCTCTGCCAGGAAGGGCCTGTTCATTGACGGAGGCCGTGCCCTCCGTCTCCTGGCTCGTGCGGGAGTCGTCCCCGGCGTCTTCGTCGCGGCGCGTCGGCGCGTCCCAGCCGCCCGGGGCTGGAACCAGGGGCGGCGGCGTCAGTTCGGAGGCGGGTGCCCGGGCGGGCTCGCTCGCGGGGGGCTCCTGCGCCCAAGCGGCGTTCGGGCCCGAGAGGACCAGCATGGCCAACCCGATGGAGTGGGCTCGTGAAACCTTCACCTGGGACACGCTACCGCAACGACGGGCGCGCGTCGCCCTAACCAGCGGAGGCCTCGGAAACAGGCTGGGCTCGGCCCTTGCGGCGCAGCAGCACGACGGCCAGGGGGATGCCGCCCAGCAGGAGCTGGGGAACGAGCGAGAGCGCGTCCGGATAGATGCCCAGCATGTCCACGGTGATGAAGGGCACGGGCGCGAGCGGCAGCGCGCCGACTTCCTGCAGCGAGTGGAGGCCCTTGCCCAGCAGCATCACGGCGGTGAGGACCAGGATGACGGTGGACGCGTTGAAGAGCGTCTTCATCGGCAGGCGGTAACCCAGCCGGTTGATGAAGAGGACCATCACCACCATGGCCACCGCGCCCGCGAGCGCGCCCCAGGCCACGCCCTGTGGCGAGTCCAGCGCGAGCCCCTGGAGGAAGATGGCCGTCTCGAAGCTCTCACGCAGCACGGCGGTGAAGGCGATGAGGAACAGGCCCAGCATGCTGCCTCGGCCCAGCGCGCCCTGCATCTTCTCGCGCAGCTCGCCCATGAACTGGCTGATGTTGGAGCGGGCGTTGAGCCACAGCGCCGCGTACACCAGCATGCCCACCGCCGCGAGCGCGGCGATGCCTTCCATCCACTCGCGCTGGGCGCCGGCCAGCAGGTGGCGGCCGAGCACGTAGGACAGCGCGCCGGCGATGAGCGCGGAAATCCATCCGAAGTGCACCACGCGGGCGTGCTCGGTGGCCTTCATCTTGCGCAGCGCGGCCAGCAGCGCCGCGACGATGATGGTCGCCTCGAAGCCCTCGCGCAGCAGGATGAGCAGCGTCAGCCACATCGTGGACAGCAGGGTCGCGGTGGTGCCCGAGTCACGCCGCGCCTGGTCCAGCAGGGCCAGCAGCTCCCGGCCCTCGTCTTGGAGGTGCGGGCTGCCGCGCTCCGCGGCCATGCGGGCCTTGAGGAAGCCCTGCTCGATTTTCAGCGTCAGCGCCGAGTCGCGCGCGCTGAGCTTGGGCTCCACCGGCTCCACGCCGTTGAGGTAGCCGTCCAGCAGGGCCGCCTTCGCGCCCGCGATGTCACCCGCGGCGCCCAGGCGCATGGCCTGCTGCACGTTCTCCCGGGCGGCGAGCAGCGAGCGCTCCTCGTCCGCGTCCAGCATCTTCCGGCGCAGACAGGCGAGGTTCTCCTGACCGAACTCCTTCACCAGGTCCGCGTCGGTGGCGTTGGCCAGCCGCTCCAGGGAGACGCGCGGCGGCGTGCCCTCGCACTCGGGGAGGCGCATGGTGAAGACGTAGAAGGCCAGCGACCAGCGCTCCTCCTCGGACAGGGTGGGGTAGGCCGGCATCGCGGTGCCGGGCACGCCGAAGCTGGTGGTGTTGAAGGCCTTGTACGGCGTGAGGCCTTCCATCAGCTCCGCGTCCTGGAAGTTGGCGGGCGCCGGCTCCATGTTGGCGGCGATGGCCACCTTCGCGCTGCCGTCGGCGCCATGGCACGCGGCGCAGTTGGTGGCGAACAGCGACTGGCCCAGCGCCAGGTCCGGCGGGCGGCGTGGGCTGCGGGCCAGCCCTCCAGCCGTGACGAGGTTCTCCACCAGCTCACCGCAGTCGCGGCTGACGCCGTCAGGGTCCTCGCCCTTGTCCACGCGGGCCTGGATGTCCTGCACGCGCGGCAGGAAGGCCGCTGCCGCGGGACCCAGGCCACGCGCCGCGTCCACCGCCTCCGCCGCGAAGCTCTTCTGCTCCGCCAGCTCGAACGCGGACTGCGACTCGATGGCGAGCGGATAGTCCGCCTCCAGGTACTGGAGGATGCCGATGAGCCGGTGCCACGTGCGTTCCTCGGAGGCGCCGTCGTCCGCGCGGGACGCCATAGGCAGGGCAATCAGGAGGAACAGCAGCAGCGAGGCGGCGCGAGTCATGCCACCCCTCTACCAGTGGGGTGGTGGCCTTTCAATCTTGCGAAGCAACTTCAAAATCTACCGGACTCAGGTCGCGCCCACACCAGAACCGCCTGTGGGTCCAATCGTCTCGACGACCTGGAGCGAGCCCACGCGGAGTGAATCCACCTGCCAGTCATCCCCCCGCAGCTTGCCAATGGTCAGGGCTCGGATGGCCAGGGTGCCGATGCTGAGCGCGCCGATGGCGAGCGCTCCCAGCGCGGTGGCTCCAACGGCCAGTGCGGGCAGGGCACGAGACCGGGGCCTCAGCCGGTGACGCAGCAAGGGAGCAAGCCGGAGGCTGGCCACGAGCGCGGCCACGTTGGAAGCCGTGAGCACGGCGGCGCTGGAGAGGGCCGCGGTCCGCCACGGCGCGTCGATGGGACGAGAGAGGACGGTGGTCTGCATCCCGTGGAAGTGTGCATGGCGTCAGGACGTGCCAGGCGGCGGGATGGGAGGCCCCCGGCCGGATGGATGGCCGGGCGCCTCGTGCTTCACCTTCGCGCTACTGCTCGATGATGATTTCGCAGTACTGCGGGAAGCGGTCGCACGGGTAACAGACGCCACCGGGGCCGCCCACGCAGACCTCGTTGGCGGCACACCGGCCTTGCAAATCACACAGGCGCAGCTCCTGCTCGGCGCTGCCCGTTTCGTCCACGGGGGCCTCCTCCACGGAGCCACCACAGGCCAGCATCACCGCCGCTGCAACCAATCCAAGTCCTCGCATCCACGTCTTGTGCATCCGGAGCTCCGTGGGACTGACGGGTGAGGTCTGGATTGTGCGCTTAACGTTTGAAGGAAGGAATGTGGGCGTGCGCCCTCGCCCGGGCATGCATGTAGACGCTGCCGGGCGAAGGGGTGTGTCAGCGCTCGTAGGTGAGGAAGGTATGGGGTGGCTCGGCGTCGGGATGTGCTTCCTCTTCGACGCATGTCCAACCCGACAGGTCCACGTCGGGGAACCAGGTGTCGCCAGGAAAGTCCCGGGCGATGCGCGTGAGGTAGAGGCGCTGCACGCGGTCCATCGTCTGGGCATAGAGGTCCGCGCCCCCGGCGATGAAGACCTCTGAGTCACCGCTGGTTTCCGCCGCGGAGAGCGCTTCGTCCACGGAGTGTGCCACCTGGACACCCGGGGGCGCGAAGTCACGCTGGCGGGTGACGACGATGAAGGTGCGGCCCGGCAGCGGACGGCCGATGGACTCGTACGTCTTGCGCCCCATCACCAGGGTGTGGCCCATGGTGATGCGCTTGAAGCGCGCGAGGTCCGCGGGCAGCCGCCACGGGAGCTGGTTGCCCGCGCCGATGACCCGGTTCGCCGCCATGGCGACGATGGCGGACAGCTTCATACGGCCACGGGCGCCTTGATGGCGGGGTGCGGGTCGTAGCCTTCGAGCGTGAAGTCCTCGTACTTGAAGGCGAAGAGGTCCGTCACCTCGGGGTTGATGCGCATGCGAGGCAGGGGGCGCGGTTCGCGCGACAGCTGCGTCTTCGCCTGCTCGACGTGGTTCAGGTACAGGTGCGCGTCACCCACGGTGTGGATGAACTCGTGCGCCTGCAGGCCCGTCACCTGCGCCACCATCATCGTCAGCAGTGAGTACGAGGCGATGTTGAAGGGCAGCCCCAGGAAGAGGTCCGCGCTGCGCTGATAGAGCTGGCAGGACAGCCGCCCGTTGGCCACGTAGAACTGGAAGAGGACGTGGCAGGGCGGCAGCTTCATGGACGGCAGGTCCGCCACGTTCCACGCGCTGATGATGTGGCGGCGCGAGTCGGGGTTCTTCTTCAGTCCCTCCACCAGCGCCTTCATCTGGTCGATGTGTCCACCATCGGGCGCCGTCCACGAGCGCCACTGGTGCCCGTACACGGGGCCGAGGCTGCCGTCGGCGTTGGCCCACTCGTCCCAGATGGTGACGCCCTGGGCCTGGAGCGTGCGCACGTTGGTGTCCCCCGCGAGCATCCACAGCAGCTCATGGAGGATGGACTTCGTGTGCAGCTTCTTCGTGGTGAGGAGCGGGAAGCCTTGCGTGAGGTCGAACCGGAGCTGGGGCCCGAAGACGCTGAGCGTCCCCGTGCCGGTACGGTCGCCCTTCTTCACCCCATGGTGCAGGACGTGGTCGAGCAGGGACAGATAGGGCTGCATGGGGCCCATGTAACTGAGCCGGTGTCCGACTCAAAGCGCTAAGCAGGAGCACCGCTCAGAGTAAAACTGGTACAGCCCCCCACACGTGTGTCGCAGGTCTGCGGCTTCTCATGGACGCCAGTCGTCACGCACCGTTAGAAGCCGGGGCATGAAACTCTATACGAAGACGGGTGATGCGGGAGAGACCGGTCTGTTCGGTGGCGGACGCGTCTCGAAGGACGACGTTCGTGTGGACGCGTATGGGGAAGTGGACGAACTGAACGCGACCCTCGGCCTGGTGCGGAGCTTCGAGGGACCCACGGACGTGGACGCGTTGCTCCACCGGCTCCAGGACCAGCTCTTCACGGTGGGCGCGGTGCTGGCCACGCCTGAGGGCACGAAGGCGTCGGCGCACATCCCCGAGCTGAAGGCCGAGTGGGCGGAAGACATGGAGGGCGCCATCGACGGCTTCGAGGCGGAGCTGCCGCCGATGACCCACTTCATCCTGCCCGGAGGCACGCAGGCCGCGAGCGCGCTGCACCTGGCGCGCACTGTCTGCCGCCGCGCCGAGCGCCGCACGGTGCCGCTGCTGCGCGAAGGGAAGATTCCGAAGGCGGTGGTCGTCTATCTCAACAGGCTCTCCGACCTGCTCTTCGTCCTGGCACGCGTGGTCAACCACCGTGCGAGCGTGGAAGACGTGAAGTGGATTCCGGCGAAGCCCTCGAAATAGTCGGACGCGCCCCGTGAACGTGCTGCCCACCGCCCATCTGCGTGACCTCGCCAGCTCGGTTGGCTTCGACCTGGTGGGGTTCGCGCGCGCCGAGCCCATCCCGCCCGACTTCCTGATGGAGTGGGTGGCCGCGGGCTACGCGGCGGACATGGACTGGATGGGCGAGCGGGCCGCCGAGCGGCTGGACGTCTCGCTCCTGTTGCCGGGCGCGAAGACGGTCATCTCCTTCGCGAACAACTACTGGCGCGACGACGCGGAGACGGTGGACTCCCCCATCGCGCGCTATGCCCGAGGGCGCGACTACCACTCCACGCTGCGCGACCGGATGAAGGCGTTCCGCAAGGCGCTCAACGTGATGTACCCGGGGCTGGGCAGCTACGGCGGCGTGGACAGCGGCCCGCTGATGGAGAAGGTGTGGGCGGCGCGCGCGGGGCTCGGCTACGTGGGGAAGAACGGCTGCTTCATCACCGAGCCCTACGGCTCGTGGGTGCTGCTGGCCACGCTCGTGGTGGATGCCGAGGTCGACGACTACGGCAACGGCCCCGCGGCGGACCGGTGTGGCGCTTGCCGCCGCTGCCTCATGTCCTGTCCCACGGGCGCGCTGGTGGGCAACGGCCGCGTGGACGCGCGCGCGTGCCTGTCCTACCAGACCATCGAGAACCGCGAGCAGCAGGTGCCGGAGGCGTTCCGGTTCAAGTTCGACAACCTGATTTTCGGCTGCGACATCTGCCAGCAGGTGTGTCCGCTGAACCGCCGGCCGGTGTTCGCGGAGCACCCGCGCTTCGCGCCCCGGGCAGTGGCGGAATTGGGTGTGCGCGAGCTCGCGGGACTCACAGTGGAACAGTATGAGCACCTAATACCTGGCACCGCGCTGGCGCGCGCACGGTATGACGGGCTGCGCCGCAACGCCGTGTATGCGTTGGGTGTGGCGAAGCAGGCGGACACGAAACCGTTGCTGGAAAAGCTCTGCGGCGATTCGAGTGAATTGGTACGTACCGCCGCGCAATGGGCGCTCCTTCAGCTCGACCCCTGACGTCCACCTCTCCGCAGTCATTGGGCCCCGTCTACGCCGGGCTCATCCTCCAGGTCCTCATCAGCGCGGGGACGTACCTGGCGGGAAAGCGCGCGATGTCGGAGCTGGCGCCGCTCACGGTGGTGCTGTGGCGTTTCGTGTTGAGTGGCTCGGTGTTCATGCTGCTGCTGTGCTTCCTTCCGGGGCCCCGGCTGCCGCCGCGCAACGAGTGGGGACGGGTGTTGCTGCTGGGCCTGCTGGCGGGGCCGGTGAACCAGGTGTTCTTCTTCTATGGACTGTCCCAGTCCACGGCTGCGCACGCGGCGCTGCTCTACGCGCTGACGCCGCTGGGCGTGTACCTGCTCAGCCTGGGGCGCGGGCATGAGCGCGCCTCGCTCCGGGCGATGGGCGGCATCATCACGGCGTTCGCGGGCGTGGTGGTGTTGCTGCTGGGGCGCGGGCTGGCGGATGCGAGCGGCTCGTTGATGGGAGACCTGCTCATCCTGGGCGCGGTGATGTCGTGGGTGGTGTACACGACGGAGGGCAAGCCGTTCGTCGCCATCCACGGACCGATTCGCGCGACGTCGTGGAGCATGGTGGCCTCCACGTTGATGATGATGCTGATGGCGCCGTTCTTCGCGAAGCCGGAGGCGGTGCTCGCGGCGAGCTCCGCGGCTCGGTACTCCATCGTCTACCTGGGCCTGCTCACGTCGGTGGTGGCGTACCTGCTCTGGTACTTCGCGCTGTCGAGGGTGCCGGCGTCGAAGGTGGCCGTGTTCTCCAACCTCCAGCCTGCGGCGACCGCGCTGGCCGCCTGGGCCATCCTGGACGAGGCGCTGCACTGGGAAATCGCCGTGGGCGGCGTGCTCGTGCTCCTCGGCGTGCGACTGACGCAGGCGGCGCACGTCCGGACGCCCGCCGCAGCGCCGGCCGTGCCAGAGCGGCCTTCCGCCTCATCGAGCGTCGGATAGCCGCAAGACTCGGAGTGCCGGGCCTGTCGTCGCCCTTTAGCTTCCCGTCATGGCCGCAAGGGTTCCCCGGAAGGAAGCAGACGTCGTGTCCACGCAGAGGGTGACGGCGGGAAGGTCACGCCCGCCCGGCTCGGTCCGAGCCGTGAAGCATGTCCCGGAGCGGGTGGCCGACGTCGAGTGGGCACGCGTCTCGGAGGAGTTGGACGCGCGAGGCTGCGCGACATTGGAGCGGCTCGTGACGCCCGCCGAGTGTGACGCCCTGGCGGCGCTGTATCCGGAAGACGCCGTGTTCCGCAGCCGCGTGGTGATGGCGCGGCACGGCTTCGGAAGAGGTGAGTACAAGTACTTCGAGTACCCGCTGCCGGACGTGGTCGCCGGGCTGCGCGAGGCGCTGTACCCCCGGCTCGCGCCGATTGCGAACCGCTGGAACACGGCCATGGGCATCGAGGTGCGGTATCCGGAGTCGCATGCGGCGTACCTCGAACGCTGCCACGCGGCGGGGCAGGTGCGGCCGACGCCGCTGCTGTTGCGGTACGAGGCGGACGACTACAACTGCCTGCACCAGGACCTCTACGGGGAGCATGTCTTCCCGCTCCAGGTGGCGATTCTGCTGTCGGAGCCCGGGCGGGACTTCACGGGAGGCGAGTTCATCCTCACCGAGCAGCGTCCGCGCATGCAGTCACGGGCGGAGGTCGTCCCGCTGCGCCAGGGAGACGCGGTGGTGTTCGCCGTCCACCACCGCCCGGTGCAGGGCACGCGAGGCGTGTACCGCGTCAACCTCCGGCACGGCGTCAGCCGCATCCGCTCAGGGCAGCGCCACACAGTAGGCGTCATCTTTCATGATGCGGCGTGAGGCGCGCGAATGACGATGGACTTGTTCGACGGCCTGGGTGGCTCTGGTCCTCGCGAGGAATCGCTGGGCCCTGGTGCCATGGTGCTTCGGGGCTTCGCGCTGGCCCACGACGCGGAGTTGCTGAGCGCGGTCCGGGACGTCGCGCTCGCTTCGCCCTTCCGCCACATGGAGACGCCGGGCGGCTTCCGCATGTCGGTGGCGATGACGAGCTGCGGTTCGTGGGGCTGGGTGACGGACCGGACGGGGTATCGCTATGACGCGGTGGACCCGGTGCAGGGACGGCCCTGGCCGGAGATGCCGGCGGTCTTCCTGCGGCTGGCGCAGTTCGCCGCCGCGAAGGCAGGCTTCGAAGGGTTCATCCCTGATGCGTGCCTGGTGAATCGCTACGAGCCCGGGGCGAAGATGTCGCTGCACCAGGACAAGGACGAGCGTGATTTCTCCGCGCCCATCGTCTCCGTCTCACTGGGGCTCCCGGCGGTCTTTCTCTTCGGTGGCGAGGAGCGAGCGGACAGGCCGGCGCGAGTACGGTTGAGCCATGGCGACGTGGTCGTCTGGGGCGGACCCGCCCGCCTGCGCTACCACGGCGTCACGCCGCTCAAGCCGGGCCACCATCCGCAGGTGGGTGGGCATCGCATCAACCTGACGTTCCGGAAGGCACGATGATGCCTGGCGCAGCGCTGCGGCCTCCCTGTGCTTCAGTTTCGCGATGAGGACGGGCCCTGATGGGCTGCCGGTTGGAAATGGTGGACGGCGGTGAACGCCATAGAGTGCATCCATGCTTCGTCCGGGTGAGGACCTGCTTCAGGTGGAAGAGCGGCTGTGGCTGTTGTCCGCGCCGACCGGACAAGGCATCTACGACTTCGCCTTCGACCGCTTCTTCGCATGCCGCCGTCCGTACGTGCTGCCGGAGTCCATGGAGGTGGTGGCCAGGGTCGGCGTCTGGAACGACTACGCCGAGCGCTACCGCGAGTTGGCGGAAGCGGGCATCCGCCTGGTGCACACACCCGAGCAGCACCTCCTGGCCACGGAGCTGCCTCACTGGTACCCGAAGCTCACGGACCTGACTCCGCGCAGCGTCTGGTTCGATGAGCGGCCAGACGCGGAGACCGTGGAGCGTCTGCTGGGGTGGCCCGTGTTCGTGAAGGGTGAGCGGCAGACCAGCCGGCACCGCAAGTCGCTCTCCATCATCGAGGGGCCCGAGCAGTTCCGGCAGGCGATGGCTGCCTACGCAAAGGACCCCATCCTCCACTGGCAGCGAGTGGTGTGCCGGGAGTTGAGGCCCCTGCGCCGGGTCGAAGAGGGCGCGCCGGACCGCATCCCCAGCTCCTTCGAATTCCGCACCTTCTGGTGGAAGGGCGCGCTGGTGGGGTGGGGGCCCTACTGGTGGCAGGGCACGCCGTACACCCTGACGCCGGAAGCGCAGCGAGAGGCGCTCGGGCTCGGGCGCGAGGTGGCACGTCGGCTGGACGTGCCCTTCCTCGTGGTGGACGTGGCCCAGGAGGTATCGGGCCGGTGGATTGTCATTGAGTGCAACGACGGCCAGGAGAGCGGCTACGCGGGGATTTCTCCGTTCGCGCTCTGGCGGGCCATCCTGGATGCCGAGCGCGAAACCGGAGCGGCCTAGCGCGCCTCAGTCCCCGTTCGGGTCCCACTCGGAGATGTCGTACTTGGGCTCTGGCGGCAGCGCCGGCTTGGTGGACTTGCTGGGCTCCGGCTTCTTCACCACCGGAGGCGGCGCGTCGGACACGTCTTCGTCGAGCAGCGGGTCCTTCTTCGCCGGGCTCGCGGAGACCGCGGGCGGAGCAGGCTTCACCGGCTCGGGCGCGGCTGGCGCGGGCGCGGGCTCTGGCGCCGCCATCACCGTGGGCTCGTCATCCAGAGAGTCCAGGTCGCCCAGGGACGTCGGGTCGGCGGGGGCCGAGGCGGGAGTAGGGGACGGAGGTGGGTCCGATTCACTCGCCCGGTACACGCCCGTCCGCGTGGCCTCCGCCGCGACACCGGAGGACGGAGGCGGCGGAGGAACGGGCTCCGGCGCGCGGCGCGAAGGCTCCGCCGTGGCGGAGGACTCCGACGCGCGGTAGCCGTCCCGCCGTCCCGAGGGCTTCTCATCCCCGAACGGGTCCTCCTCGCGGCTGTTGCGCCGGCGGGTGGGCTGCGCATCACCGTCGCCGAACGGGTCCTCCTCGCGGGTCAGCTTCTTTCCCTTCCGCCTCTTCGGCGGATCCGCCACCACCCCGGCGGGCAGCCCCTTCAGCGACGAGTGCCGGTCCGCACACAGGCCCACGTTCTCCTGGCAGTCCGCCAGGCAGTGGGTGAGCTGCTTGATGGTTCGCCCGCTGCCTCCGTATTGGATGGAGCAGTCTTCCTTGCAGGTCGCGTAGTCCTCCTGGCAGCCAGAAGGGACGGCGGCCGCGGCGGGGCCGGCGGCGAGGGTCAGGCCAAGAATCAGAAGGGCTCGCATGGCGATTACGAAAACTACCAGTCTTCTGGGGTTCCGGCGCCAGGGGGGCGCGTTATGGTCCCCTGGCGCGATGGTCGCGCCACGAGGAGGCACATGGCTGTCAGGGTGGGCATCATCGGGAGCCCCGGGTTGGCCCAGGCACTGGGCATCCCCGGCAAGGGCGAGTCCCACATCTTGGAGACGCCCTTCGGTCCTCACGCGGGCCCTATCGTCACCACCGAACTCGAAGGCGTCGCGGTCACCTTCGTCGCCCGACATGGTACCGGCCACGTCTACAACGCCACCCGCGCGCCCTACCGCGCGAACATGTACGCGCTGAAGGTCCTGGGCGTCACCCACGTCCTCGCCACCGGCACCGTGGGCAGCCTGCGTGAGCACATCCATCCGCTCCACCTCGTCCTGCCGGACCAGGTCATCGACCGCACCTACCGCCGTCCCTGCACCTTCTACGATGACGTCGCCGTCCACGTGGACCTGGGGAACCCCTTCTGCGGCACCCTGCGCCAGGTGCTGGAGCACGCCAGGGACCCGCTGGGGCCGACCGTGCACACCGAGGCCACCTACGTCTGCATCGAAGGCCCGTCCCTCAGCACTCGCGCGGAGAGCATGCTCTACCGCACGTGGGGAGGAGACCTGGTGGGCATGACGGGCATGCCCGAGGCCCGGCTCGCCCTCGAGGCGGAGCTCCACTACGCCATGGTGGCCCTGCCCACCGACTACGACTCGTGGCAGCCGCGCGCGCCAGGGCAGGAGCATGACGATCTGCTGGCGCAGATCTCCCACAACCGGAAGGCCGTCACCGCCAGCGGCGCCGCGCTCATCCGCCGCGCGTTGCCTCGCATCGGCGAAGCCCGCGCCACCTGCCGCTGCGACACCGCCCTGGCCCTGGCCATCGGCACCGAGCGCAGCCGCATCCCCGACGAGGTGCGCGGCCGCCTCCGTCCACTGCTGGGCAGATACCTCCCGCCCAACGTCGCCTGACGACACCGCACCAGGTCCTTCGGCCGGGCCACACGCCGTGCGCTCGCCTAGCCGCCTGCTGCCAAAGCGCGCTTCCGTTTTCACCTTCTGAGCCCCGGTACGACCCGGAGCGAGGAGGCGAGCATGCGGTTGCCCAGACTCAAGCACCTGTCCTGGCGCGAGTTCAGCCGGCGCTTCGTGAAGGAGTTCCAGGAGGACAGCGTCACCGACATCGCGGCGCAGCTGTCGTACTACCTGCTGTTCTCGCTGTTCCCCTTCCTCTTCTTCCTCGTCACGCTGGTGGCGTACCTGCCGTTCGCCCCGGGCGCGGTGGACGCGATGTTGGACCGCATCCGTCCGCTGGTGCCGGGAGACGCGCTGGGCCTCATCACCGGCCACCTGCAGTCCCTGGTGAACCAGCCCCAGCCCAAGCTGCTGACGGCCGGTCTGGTCATCACGCTGTGGTCCGCGTCGCGCGGCGTGAATGCGCTGCGCACCGCGCTCAACCTGGCCTACGACGTCTCTGAATCCCGGCCCCTCTGGAAGACGCAGGGCCTGGCGATGCTGGTGACGCTGATGGGCTCGCTGCTCATCCCGCTGTCCTTCGCCGCGTTCCTGCTCGGCGGGCGGCTGGGGCTGTGGCTGGCGGGGAAGCTGCAACTCGTGGACGCCTTCCACCTCGTGTGGTCCTGGCTGCGCTGGCCCTTCACCGCGTCACTGGTGATGCTGGTGCTGGCGCTCTGCTACTACCTGCTGCCCGACGTGAAGCAGCGCTTCAAGTACATCACCCCCGGCTCCGTCCTGGGCACGGGCCTGTGGCTGACGAGCACCTGGGGCTTCACGCAGTACGTGGAGCACTTCGGCAAGTACAACGTCACCTACGGCTCCATCGGTGGCGTGATGGTGCTGCTGCTGTGGCTCTACCTCTCCGGGCTCATCTTCATCGTCGGAGGCGAAATCAACGCCATCCTCGAGCACGCCTCGGTGGAGGGGAAGTCGAAGGGCGCCCGCGGCTTCGGGGAGCCCGCGCCGCTGGAGCCGCCCCTGAAGACGCCCGGCGCGGCCAAGAGCGCCAGCAGCGCCATGCGGTCGAAGCTGGCGCGCTTCCGGTGGCGGCGCCGCGTGGCCCGGGGGCAGGAGCCCGAGCCCACCGTGGAGGAGCAGGACCCTCGCTCCTCCACGCTGCACTGACGGCCGGGGACTACTTGCCGCCCAGGGCCTGCTTGATGGCGGGAAGCCCACCCGGACCGTTGTTGCTGCCCCGCAGGTTCTTCTGCGAGATGATCTTCTGGATGTTGGCGATGCGATCCCTGTTGGTGGGGTGGGTGCTCAGCCACTTCATCAGCGCGGGCGTGTCGCCCTGCTCCTTCTGGAGCTTCTGGAAGAAGGTGATGAGGCCCCGCGGGTCATAGCCCGCGCCGGAGGCGTAGCGGGCGCCGTACTCGTCGGCTTCAATCTCCTCGCCGCGGCCGTGCGCCAGCAGCGTGCCGCCGCTCACCAGCGACGCGGCGATCTGCGCCACGGTGCCCGGGTTCTGCCCCAGCGCCGCCTGGGTGATGGCCTGCAGGCCCATCTGGTTGACCATGGCGCGCGCGGAGTGACGGCCCACGACGTGGCCCGCCTCGTGCGCCATGACGCCGGCCAGCTCCGCCTCCGTGTCCGCGGCCAGGATGAGGCCGGTGTAGACGTACAGGTAGCCGCCGGGCGTGGCGAAGGCGTTGACCATCTTCGGGTCGTCGATGACGTTGATCTTCCACTTCACCCCGGGCCGGTCCTTGGAGGCCTGGTTCAGGATGCTGGCGGAGATGCCGCGCACGTAGTCGACGACGGCCGCGTTCTGCACGTATTTGATCTTCTCCTTCGTCTCCAGCTCCGCCTTGACCTGCTTGCCGAGCTGCTCCTCCTGCTCGTCGGAGATGAGGGTGCGGGCCACGGCCTTCTCGGCGGAGATGCGCTGCTTGGTGCAGCCCGTCGACAGGCCCAATGCCAGGGTGACTCCCAGTACCGCCACGAGGATGCGCTGCATGACGAGTGCTGCCTTTCTTTCCAGAGGTCTACGCCGCGTCGCTCCGCGGGAGGCGCGACGCTGGCCCACATCGGCACCTGCCTTCAAGGGCCACATGGTGCAAGCATCCAGGCATCCGGCTTTCGCGCCGCCACCACCCCCGTGTTCACTGCCCGGCAGGTAGGCGGTGCGTGGGGACGCCCGCCGGTGTATGTGCCCCCCAGGATGCCAGAGCTACCCGAAGTCGAAATCGCGCGGCGCAACCTGGTGCGCTGGTTCAGCGACCGGCGCCTCGTGCGCGCCGAGTCGGAGAACACCCGCATCTTCCGAGGCGCCGAGCGCCAGCAGTTCGACACGCTGACGGGCCGGTTGGAGTCGCTGGTCCGCCGGGGCAAGTACCTGCTCTTCGCCTTCGAGGGCGGCAAGGGGCTGATGGGGCACCTGGGGATGACGGGCAAGTTCGTCCGCCGCACCGAAGGGCAGGTGGCGCCCTACAGCCGCGCCCGGTTCCATCTGGACGACGGCCATGTCATCCACTTTTCCGATCCACGAATGTTCGGCCGCCTGGAGCCGGCGCCCGCCGCGCGCCTGCGGGAGCTGGACGCGGTGCGAATCCTGGGGAGGGATCCGCTGGCGGATGGCCTCACCGCGGGGCAGCTCCAGCAGGCCGTGGGCTCCTCCCGGAAGGAGCTGAAGGTGGCGCTGATGGACCAGGAGCGCATCTCCGGCCTGGGCAACATCCACGCCGCCGAGGCGCTCTTCCGCGCGGGCCTCCACCCCTCGCGCCAGCCCGGCTCCCTGACGCCAGACGAGTGGAAACGCCTGGTCCAGGGCATCCGCGCCGCCATCGACTTCGGCCTCAAGGAGCAGGAAGGGGAGGAGCCGGTGTACCTTGAGGAGGGGCGCTCGGAGAATCCATTCCAGGTGTACGGCCGCGCGGGGAGCCCATGCTCCCAGTGTGGCACCCGGGTCGAGTCCTTCACCCAGGGAGGCCGTACCACCCACTTCTGTCCCCGGTGCCAGCCGGCGGACGGACGCCGAAGTGAGGCGGGGGCGCCGGCCGTTGACGGCGCGAAGGCCCGCCCTGGTAAGCGTTGACACCCCTTGGTCCCGTCGCTTGAATCGCCCGCCTTTCAGACCCGGCCGCCCCAGGTGGCCCTGGAGATCGTTGCCCATGTCTCACGCCCTGCTGGCGGCGCTACTCGTCGCTTCGTCCACGGCCACCGCTCAGACGCCGGTGCCGGAGGGTAGCCCGCCCGCGCCCGCGGAAGCCGCACCCGCTGCTCCCGCCGCCCCCGCGGAGTCTGTTCCCGCGGAGACCGCGCCCGTGTCCTCCACTCGCGAGGGCGTCAGCCGTGACGACCTGGAAGCGCTGAAGGAGGAACTGCGCGAGGAGATTCGCGCCGAGGCCGCCAAGCAGTCCATTGGCGCCACGGACGAGTGGGCCGAGGAGTTCCCGGAGGAGAAGCGCAAGCTCGAGGTCTTCACGCTCGACGGCTACTTCCGCGTCCGCCCCACGCTCTTCTACAAGTTCGACCTGGGCAAGGCGCCCGGCCGGGAGCTCTTCCCGCGCTCGCCTCGCAGCCCGCAGGAGAACACCCAGTCCTTCGCCACCATGCGCGTGCGCCTGGCGCCCACCTTCAACATCTCCGAGCAGGTGGCGTTGAAGATGGAGGTCCTCGGCCTGGACAACTTCGTCATGGGCGCCATGCCGGACACGCTGCTGCCCGGCAACACGCGCAACATCTTCGGCATCTTCTCCGAGAGCCAGGACCCGCTGGCGGACGCGCTCCAGGACTCCATCAAGCTGCGCCGCGCCTACGGCGAGGTGAAGACGCCGGTGGGCATCCTGCGCTTCGGCCGCATGGGCAGCCAGTGGGGCCTGGGCATGCTGCGCAACGACGGCACCTGCTTCGACTGCGACTTCGGCGACACCGTGGACCGCGTCCAGTTCGTCACCAACCCCTTCGAGGGCTGGTACGTGACGCCGATGCTGGACTTCAACTCGGAGGGTGTCACCGACACGCGCGGCACCGTGGGCGAGCCCGTCGACCTGACCCAGTCCGATGACTCGCACAGTTGGGTGATTGCCATCGCGCGCCGGGACACCGACCAGGTCATCCGCTCCAAGCTGGACAACAACCAGGGCGTGCTCCAGTACGGCCTGCACTTCACCTACCGCACCCAGAAGTGGGAGTACGACGGCTCCACCACGAATGGCCAGAACACCGGCTTCATTCCGCGGGACGCGACGCTGTTCGTGCCGGACCTGTGGCTGAAGTACGAGGAGAAGAACTGGCGGCTGGAGTTCGAGGCCGCCGCCCAGTTGGGCCGCATCGGCAACCGCGCGCTGGACGTGGGCGCCATCAATGACCCCACGCACAACCAGAGCCTCACCGTGGCCCAGTTCGGCGGCGTGGCGCAGGGTGAGCTGCGGCTGCTGGACCAGAAGCTGTCGCTGAACATGGAGCTGGGCTTCGCCTCCGGCGACAAGGCGTATGGCTTCGGCAACCAGCCGGGCCGTCCGGGTTCGGGCGCCAACGGCCAGACGGCGCCGGGTGACTTCGAGGGCCCGCAGTACGACTGCGGCACGGGCGGCTGCAGGGATAACGCCATCCGCAACTTCCGCTTCAACCGCGACTACCGCATCGACCTCATCCTGTGGCGCGAGCTGCTGGTCGGGGTGACGGACGCGTTCTATGTCCGCCCCTCGGCGAAGTACACCATCACCGAGGGCTTCGACATCTACGGCCGTGTCATCTACTCGCAGGCCATGTACGCGCAGTCCACGCCGTCCACCACGCGCAAGGCGCTGGGCCTGGAGGTCAACGTGGGCGCGGACTACAAGACGGAGGATGGGTTCATCGCCGGCATCGCGTACGGCATCCTGTTCCCGATGAGCGGCTTGCAGGAGTTCGACGCGACGCTGCGCAACGACCTGGACACTCCGCAGACCATCCGCGCGTGGCTGGGGATGCAGTTCTAGCCATGCGCCAGGTTCTCGCGCGGCTGTGCGTGGCCGCCAGCGTGTCACTGACGCTGGCGGCGTGTGGCATCAAGGGGCCCCCGCGGCCGCCCGGGCCGCCGCCAGCGCCCGCGACGCAGACGCAGCCGCCGCCCCCTGAGTCGGAGCGAGGGCCCCTGGAGCCGTCGGGGCCCGCCCTGTCTCCCACGCCGGAGACCGGCGTGGAGACACCGTTGTCACCGCCGGAGTCCGAGGACGCGGGAGTCCCGTGAATCACTTCGCCTATCGCAAGGGCGTGCTCCACGCGGAGGATGTGCCGCTGGCGGCCATCGCCGAGTCCGTGGGCACGCCCACCTACGTGTACTCCACCGCCACGCTCACCCGGCACATCCGGGTGGTGACGGAGGCCTTCGGAGACCGGCCGCACCTCATCTGCTACTCGGTGAAGGCCAACTCGAACCTGGCCATCCTCCGGCTCATCGCAGAGCAGGGCGGCGGGTTCGACATCGTCTCCGGCGGCGAGCTGGCCCGGGTGCGGCATGTGGGCGGGGACGCCGGGAAGACGGTGTTCGCTGGCGTGGGCAAGACGCAGGAGGAGATGGAGGCGGCGCTGGCCGCGGGCATCCTCCTCTTCAACGTGGAGAGCGCCGAGGAGCTGGAGGCGCTGGACGCCGTGGGCCGCCGCCTGGGGCGCCGCGCGCCATTCGCCCTGCGCGTGAACCCGGACGTGGATGCGCGCACGCACCGTTACATCTCCACCGGCCTGAAGACGTCGAAGTTCGGCGTGCCGTTCGAGGAGGCGGTGGCCCTCTACGCGCGCGCGAAGAAGATGAAGGGCCTGCTGGCCGCCGGGTTGGATTGCCACATCGGCTCGCAGCTCACCCAGACGGCGCCCATTCGCGCGGCCTTGTCCAAGGTCGCGGGCCTGTACTCCGCGCTCAAGGAAAAGGGCCATCCGCTGGCGTACCTGGACGTGGGCGGCGGGCTGGGCATCACCTATCTGGACGAGACGCCGCCGTCTCCGGAGGAGTACGCCCGCACCGTGCTGGCCGCGGCGGGTGCCACCGGGGCCACGCTCATCCTGGAGCCGGGCCGGGCGCTGGTGGGCAACGCGGGCGTGTTGCTCACGCGCGTGCTGTACCGGAAGAAGACGCCAGTGCGGCACTTCGTGGTGGTGGACGCGGGCATGAATGACTTGCTGCGCCCCGCGCTCTACGAGGCGCACCACGGCCTTCAGCCCCTGGTGAAGCGGCGGGGCAAGGCGGTGGAGGTAGACGTGGTGGGGCCGGTGTGTGAATCCACCGACGTGCTGGCGAAGGCGCGGCCCCTGGTGCTTCCGCAAGCAGGCGAGTTGTTCGCTTTCATGAGCGCGGGCGCGTACGGCATGAGTATGTCGTCCACTTATAACTCCCGGCCACGCCCGGCCGAGGTGCTGGTGGACGGTGCGGCGTGGCGCGTGGTCCGGGAGCGGGAGCGCGTCGAGGATCTCTGGCGCGGCGAGCGGGCCTGAACGTATAAGCGCCGGCATGAAGACCTTCGAAGGCTCCATGACGGCGCTGGCCACTCCGTTTCGCAACGGAGCGCTCGATGAGCCCGCATACCGGGCGCTGGTCCGCCAGCAGATTGAAGGGGGCACCAGCGTGCTGGTCCCCATGGGCACCACCGGCGAGGCCGTGACGATGACGGCCGACGAGCGGGCCCGCGCGGTGAAGGTGGTGGTGGAGGAGGCGAAGGGCCGCGTGACGGTGGTGGGCGGCGCCGGCTCCAACAGCACCGCGGAGACCATCGACGGCGTGCGCCGCGTGCGCGACGCGGGCGCGGACGGCACGCTCATCGTCACGCCCTACTACAATAAGCCCACGCAGGCGGGCTTGCTGGAGCACTACCGCGCGGTGGCCAAGGCGCACCCGGGCTTCCCCATCATCGCCTACAACGTGCCGGGCCGGACGGGCGTGGACCTGCTGCCCGACACCGTGCTGCGGCTGTGTGACATCCCCGAGGTGGTGGCGCTCAAGGAGGCCACCGGTAGCATGCCTCGGGCCATCGACATCCTGGAGAAGTGCGGCGACCGGATGACGCTCCTGTCCGGTGACGACTTCACCGTGCTGCCCTTCATCGCCTGCGGCGGCAAGGGCGTCATCTCCGTGTCGTCCAACGTGGCGCCGCGGATGATGGCGGACCTGGTGGCGGCGGCGCGCGCGGGGAATATCGCGGTGGCGCGCGACCTCCAGGTGCGGATGAACGAGCTGCACCGCCTGCTCTTCATCGAGTCCAACCCCACGCCCGTAAAGTGGGGATTGCACGTGATGGGATTGTTCGGGCCCGAACTGCGGTTGCCCCTGGTGCAGATGACCGAGCCCAACGCCGCGAAGCTTCGCGACACCCTGCGCCAGCTGGGCCTGCTCACGGGCTGAGCTTTCCCTCATCCCGCCGTTACCTGGAGCGCGGCAGACATGATTCGCACCGTCATCACCGGCATCACCGGCCGCATGGGCAGCACGTTGCTTCGCCTGGCGCTCGACTCGGGAGACCTGCGGGTGGTGGGAGGCACGGCGCGGCCGGGCAGTGCCTCGGTGGGCCAGGACGCCGGGGTGGCGACGCGGCTGGGCCCGGTGGGCGTGACGGTGGTGGACAGCCTGGAGCGAGCGCTGGACGCCGCGCAGGCGGACGTCGTCATCGACTTCACCAGCGCGGAGCTGAGCGTGGCGCACGCGAAGGTGTGTGCCGCGCGCGGCGTGGCCCTGGTGGTGGGCTCCACCGGCTTCACGCCGGAGGCGTCCGCGGCGCTGGCGGAGAGCGCGAAGGCGGTGCCCATCGTCGCCGCGCCGAACATGTCGGTGGGCGTCAACCTGGTCATCCGCATGGCGGCGGAGCTGGCGCGGGTGCTGGGGCCGGGCTTCGACGTGGAGGTGCTGGAGGCGCACCACCGCATGAAGAAGGACGCGCCCAGCGGCACCGCGCTGCGGCTGGCGGACGTGCTGGCGGAGGCCCTGGGGCGCACCCAGGAGGACCTCACCTTCGCCAGGCATGGGCAGATTGGCGCGCGGCCCGCGCGCGAGATTGGTGTGCAGACGCTGCGGGGCGGCGACGTGGTGGGCGAGCACACCGTGTACTTCCTGGGTGAGGGCGAGCGCATCGAGCTCACGCACCGCGCCACCAACCGAGACCAGTTCGCTGCTGGCGCGCTGAGGGCCGCGCGCTGGGTGGCGGGGCGCGCGCCGGGTCTCCATGACATGGCCGACGTGCTCGGCTTCCAGAGGACTTCATGACGACCGCGCGCTACTGCCGCTTCCTGCATGAGGGCCGTGCGCACCACGGCCGGGTGGAAGGCTCCGAGGTGGTGGTCCTCACCGCCGCGCCCTGGGCCGGCGCGAAGGAGACGGGCATCCACCGTTCGCTGTCCTCGCTGACGCTGCTGGTGCCGTCGGACGCGTCGAAGGTCGTGTGTATCGGTCAGAACTACCGCAAGCACGCGGAAGAGATGGGCAAGCCGGTGCCGCCCGAGCCGCTCATCTTCACCAAGCCCTCCACGGCGCTCAACGGCACGGGCTCGCCCATCCGCATCCCCAAGGCGAGCCAGGAAGTCCACTACGAGGCGGAGCTGGCGCTCGTCATCGGCGAGAAGCTGAAGAACGCCAACGAGTCCACCGCGGCGCGCGCCATCTGGGGCCTCACCTGCTTCAACGACGTGACGGCGCGCGACGTCCAGCGCCGCGAGGTTCAGCACACCCGCGCCAAGGGCTACGATACCTTCGCGTGCGCGGGGCCGTGGGCGGTGACGGGCCTGTCTCCCGACGACCTCCGCATTGTGTGCCGGGTGAACGGGCAGGTGCGCCAGGACAGCCGCACGTCCGACATGATTTTCAGTCCCGCGCGCCTGGTGTCGTTCATCTCCCACATCATGACGCTGCTGCCCGGGGACATCGTCAGCACCGGGACGCCGTCGGGTGTGGGGAAGCTGTCGGCCGGGGACACGGTGGAGGTGGAACTGGAGGGAATCGGAACCCTGGTGAACCCTGTTGAGATGGAGCCGTGAGCGACACCGTCTACGTCGGGTTGGGTTCCAACGAGGGGGAGCGCGAGAATCACCTCGTCGCCGCCCTGTCCGCGCTGTCCCGCATCGACGCGGTGGCGGTGCTCCACTGCTCCTCCCTTTTCGACAGCGCCCCCGTGGGGCCGCCGCAGCCGCGCTTCCTCAACGCGGTGGTGGCCCTGGAGTGTGGCCTGCCGCCGCAGCGGCTGCTCTGCATCCTTCAGCAGATTGAGAAGGACCTGGGCCGCACCCGGGAGGTGCGCTGGGGCCCGCGCACCATCGACCTGGACATCCTCTTCTGGGAGGGACAGGTGGTGGCCGACCCCACGCTCCAGGTGCCCCACCTGGAGCTGCACAAGCGCCGCTTCGCCCTGGAGCCGCTCGTTGAGCTGGCGCCCCACCTGCGTCATCCGGTACTGGGGATGTCGGTGAAGGAGCTCCTCGGGAAACTCGCCCCGCAGGATGTCCGCAGGAGCGAGGCCACGTGGTGGCCGGAAGCGAGCTACTCGAGCAACGACACATGAACCTGTCCCTTGCCCTGGCCACCGCGGCGCTGCTGACCGCCCAGCCCTCGACGCTGCCTCCCGGCCACCCGGTCATCCCTCCGGGGACCACGGCCTCTCCCGCCACCTCTGGCATGCCGGAGGGCCACCCGCCGACGGAGGGCGCGGCTCCCAGCATCAGCCCGGAGCAGCTTCCCCCGGGCCACCCGCCCATGTCGGGCACGGGCCGGGCACCGCCGTCCGCGGAGGAGCTGCTGCGCCAGCTCGACTCCACGGAGGGGCTGGCGGACCGTGAGAAGACCTTTGAAATCGCCGCGTCGCTGGGCCGCCTGTACTACGTGAACGGCCGCAACGCGGAGGCCAGCACCTACCTTCAGCAGGCCCTGGCGCGCGCCCAGCCCACGCGGGAGCTGTTCCTGGCGCAGCGCAAGAAGCTGGGCAAGGCCGCGGTTCCCACCGCGGAGGCGGCGGGCTGCGGCTTCACCCCGAACATGCCGGTGGAGGACATGGGCGCCGCCGCGCAGGCGCGCGCGAAGAAGGGTGACACCGCGGGCGCGGCGGGCTGTGCGCGCGCGGCGCTGGCGCCGGTGCTGGACGTGGCGGTGATGCAGGCCAACGCGCTCTACCTGTCCAACGACAGCGGCAAGGCGCTGGTGGCCTACGACGCCGTGCTGGAGGTGGAGCCCCTGCACGAGGAGGCCCTCTACGCGCGCGCGGCGCTGCTCTTCGAGACGAAGGGCGACGACGTGGCGGCGCTGAAGAAGGCGGGCGAGGGCTTCGAGGCGGTCGCGACCACGTACCCCGATTCGTTCCGCGCGCCCATGGCGAAGCGGATGGTGGCGCTGGTGGAGGAGACGGTGAAGGCGGGGGGCCGCAAGCAGCTGCTCGCCTCGCGCGCGGAGGACCGCCGCATCCGCCTGTCGCAGGCGCCCGCTGCCACCGCGCCGGATGCGCCGCGGCCGCTGTCGCAGGAAATGGTGGACGCGGTGAAGAGCACCGAGCGCACGCCGGAGCTGGAGCAGGGCCTGGCGAAGCTGGTGGACGAGGGCGAGGAGCTCCTGGCGAAGGGCCAGTACCAGGAAGCGCTCGCCAACTACACGCGCGTGGTGCCCTTCCAGCCGGAGAACGGGCGCGCGAAGGCGGGCATGGCCTGGGCCCTGGTGTCCCTGGAGCGTCCCATGGCGGTGCGCGTGTGGGGCGTGGCCGTGCAGACCGACCCGCTCTCCGTGGAGAAGCTCGGCGACACGCTCAAGGCCAAGGGCGACGACAAGGGCGCGAAGGCGCTTTGGGAGAAGCTGGCCACGGACGCGCCAGACTACCCGAACAAGGCGAGCCTGCAGGCGAAGCTGGGCAAGTAGCGCCCGCGCGCTGGAAGTGCTTCGCGGCCAGCGGGTCCTGCACGTTCAGCAGGACCACGCGGCGGCCCTCCGCGGCCCACGCCTCAGACGAACTTCGCGGCCAGCAGGTCCTGCACGTCGAGCAGGCCCACGGCGCGGCCTTCCACGTCCACCACGGGGAGCTGGTCCACCCGCAGCTCGCGCATCTGCGTGGCCGCGGCCAGCACCAGCGTCTCCGGCGTCACGCAGCGCGGGTTCTTCCCCATCAGCTCGCGCACGGGCACGGTGAAGTCGGTGAGGCCCGCCTCCACGCGGCGGCGCAAGTCGCCGTCGGTGAAGATGCCCACCAGCTTCCCCGCCTTGTCCACCACGCACGCGGCGCCCGGACGGCCCGGCGTCTTCGTCATCACCCCCACCACCGCGGACAGGGGCGAGGTGTCGCGCACCAGCGGGTTGGCGTTGCCGGTGCGCATCAGCTCGAAGACGCGCTGCACGGAGCGCCCCAGCTTCCCGCCCGGGTGCAGCAGCGCGTAGTCCTCCGTGCCGAAGGGCCGCGAGCGCAGCACCGTCATCGCCAGCGCGTCGCCAATCGCGTGCAGCGCGGCGGTGGAGGCAGTGGGCACGAGGCCCATGGGGCAGGCCTCCGCGATGGCGCCGATGTCCAGCACCACATCCGCGCCGCGGCCCAGCGGGCTCTTCGCATCGCCGGTGAGGGCGATGACGGGCGTCTCCATCCGCTTGAAGGAGGGGAGCAGGCGAATCAGCTCCTCCGTGGAGCCGCTGTTGGACAGGGCGAGGATGACGTCGCCCCGGCCCACGCGGCCCAAGTCCCCGTGCACGGCCTCGGCGGGGTGGAGGTACACGGAGCGGATGCCCGTGGAGGCCAGCGTGGCGGACAGCTTCTGGCCGATGTGGCCCGCCTTGCCCATGCCGGTGACGATGACCTGGCCGCGGCAGTCGCGCACCAACTGCACGGCGCGCAGGAAGTCGTCTCCCAGACGTTCCGTCACGCCGAGGATGGCGCGGGCCTCGGCCTCCAGCACGCTCCGCGCGTAGGCGAGCGTGGCCTCCGCGTCGGGGAGGACGGCAGGTGCCTGTGCGGGACGGCCGGGGAGGGCGCGCAGGCGGGGCTTCTTGGCGGCGGAGCGGGAAGGGCGGGCCATGTTCAGTGTCCGGCCTTCTACCTCCGCACCCCCGCGGTGGCCACCCTTGACGCATGGGGGGGCATCGGTTACGCGCCTGCTCGCCCGGCCTCCATTGGCCGGGGCACATTCCACCTTCAAGAGAGGGACGAGATGAAGTTCTTCATCGACAGCGCCGACGTGGAGGAGATTCGCAAGGCCCACGCCATGGGCTGCGTGGACGGAGTGACGACCAACCCGTCCTTGCTCGCCAAGGTGGGCCGGGGCCTGGAGGAGACCATCCGCGAAATCTGCTCCATCGTGGATGGCCCCATCAGCGCCGAATGTGTGTCCATGGAAGCGGACGAGCTCATCAAGGAAGGCCGCTCCCTGGCGAAGATCCACGACAACGTCGTGGTGAAGATTCCCATGGGCGTGGAGGGCATGAAGGCCACCAAGGCGCTGACCGCCGAGGGCATCCGCACCAACGTCACGCTGTGTTTCTCCGCCAACCAGGCCCTGCTGTGTGCCAAGGCCGGCGCCACCTACGTGTCGCCCTTCGTGGGCCGGTTGGATGACATCTCCCAGGACGGCATGGAGCTCATCTCCCACATCCTGGAAATCTACCGGAACTACGAGCACTTCAACACGCAGGTGCTGGTGGCCAGCGTGCGCAACCCCGTGCACGTGCTCCAGGCCGCCCGCCTGGGCGCGGACGTGGCCACGCTGCCCTACAACGTCATCACCCAGCTGGCGAACCACCCGCTCACCGACGCCGGCATCAAGAAGTTCCTGGCCGACTGGGAGAAGGTCCCCAAGGCCGCCAAGCCGCCCGCGGCCAAATAGCCCCTCGGGAAATACAGACTAACGGCGGTTTCCGTGGCTCCAATCCCTCTGCGGGGTTGGGGCCTGTTTTTTTGAGAAAAATGGAGCCCGTCCTCCTCCGGTTCCCGGCGGGTTGCACTGGCGATTTCGCGCCGCGGCATGTATTCGTTGACTCCCGAGTCAACGAGCCGAACCCGTCACGAGGTCCCCATGGAATTCCAGCTCACCGACGCCCAGCGCGCGCTGCAGGACGCGGCACGCAAGTTCGCCCGCGAAGTGGTGCGTCCGAAGGCCGCCCACTACGACGAGACGGCCACCTTCCCACTCGATTTGCTGACGACCGCGTGGGAGCTGGGGCTGCTCAACATGGCGATACCCGCCGAGTACGGCGGCGTGGGCCTGTCCCATCTGGACCAGACCATCGTCGCCGAGGAGCTGAGCTGGGGCTGTGCGGGCGTGGCGACGTCCATCATCGCCAACGACCTGGCCAACCTCCCCATCATCCTCCACGCGACCGAGGAGCAGAAGAAGCGGCTGCTCACGCCCTTCACGGAGAAGCTGAAGTTCTCCTCGTTCTGTCTCACGGAGCCCGAGGCCGGCAGTGACGTGGCCAACATGCAGACCACGGCGCGGCTGGACGGAGACCACTACGTCCTCAACGGCGCCAAGTGCTTCATCACCAACGGTGGCCAGGCGAGCCAGTACACGGTGTTCGCCACGGTGGATAAGGGCAAGAAGCACAAGGGCATCACCTGCTTCGTGGTGGAGGGCCGCCCCGAAGGGCTCTCCGTCAGCAAGCACGAGAACAAGATGGGCCAGCGCGCCAGCGAGACGGTGTCGCTGACGTTCGAGGACGTGCGCGTCCCGGTGGCCAACCGCATTGGCGAAGAGGGTCAGGGTTTCGCCATCGCCATGGCCACGCTGGACAACAGTCGCCCGCTGACGGCCATGTTCTCCGTGGGCATCGCGCGCGCCGCGCTGGAGCACTCCATGGAGTACGCCACGCAGCGCCGCACCTTCGGCAAGCCCATCATCGAGCACCAGGCCATCCAGTTCATGATTGCCGACATGGCCATGAACACCCACGCGGCGCGCATGCTCACCTATGAGAGCGCGTGGCTCTTGGATGAGGGCAAGCGCAACTCCCTCCAGTCCAGCTACGCCAAGTGCTTCGCCGCGGACATGGCCATGAAGGTCGCCACCGACGCCGTCCAGGTGTACGGCGGCTACGGCTACATCAAGGAGTACCCCGTGGAGAAGCTGATGCGCGACGCCAAGCTCATCCAGGTCTACGAGGGCACCAGCCAGGTCCAGCGGCTCGTCATCGCGCGGGAACTGTTCAAGTAGCGCCGCGGCACTGCGTCCGGCGGCCGTTTCCCATTGCCGCCGCGACGCGCCAATGCCTATTAACCCAGACCGTTTTTCCAGATTCCAAACTCCTCCCCGTAAGGAGAAGCACCGCCGTGAAGATCCTCGTCACCGCCAAGCGCGTGGAAGACCCCGAGTCGAAGATCAAGGTCAAGCCGGATGGCTCGGGCATCGTTCAGGAGGGGCTGAAGTACAAGATCAACCCCTTCGATGAAATCGGCGTCGAAGAAGGACTTCGGCTCGTCGCGAAGCACCAGGGCGAGGTCGTCGTGGTGTCCATCGGTGGCAAGGAAGTGCAGGAGCAGCTCCGGCACGCGCTGGCCATGGGTGCGCACCGCGCCGTGTGGGTGAACCACACCGGTCCGGTGGACCAGCTCGGCATCGCGGCCCTGCTCCAGAAGGTCGTGGAGAAGGAGCAGCCGGACCTCGTCATCCTCGGCAAGCAGTCCATCGACGATGACCAGAACCAGGTGGGCCAGTACCTCGCCGAGTTCCTCGGCTGGGGCCAGGCCACGTTCGCTTCCAAGGTGGAGTCCATGGAGAGCGAGCAGGAGAAGAACAAGGTTCCCGCCATCGTCCTCTCCGCCGACAAGAAGAGCGTGCAGGTGATTCGCGAGGTCGACAACGGGCTCGCCACGGTGGAGTGCCAGCTGCCCGCCGTCGTCACCACGGACCTGCGCCTCAACCAGCCGCGCTACGCCAGCCTCCCGGGCATCATGAAGGCGAAGAGCAAGCCCATCGAGGAGCTGACGCCGGCCAAGCTGAGCGTGGATGTCACCCCCGCCATCCAGGTCCTGAAGATGTCCGCGCCCCCGGCGCGCAAGGCCGGCATCAAGGTCGCGGACGTTCCTGCCCTGGTCGAGAAGCTGCACAACGAGGCGAAGGTCGTCTGAGCGGCCCTTCCGCACACTCTCTACGGAGTCATCCAAATGCCTATCGTTCTCATTGTCGCCGAGCAGCAGCCGGACGGGAACCTCCGCAAGGCCACCCTCAACGCCATCTCCGCCGGTAAGCAGCTCGCGGAGAAGGCCGGTGGTGAGCTTCACATCGCCCTGGTGGGGAAGGACCCCTCGAAGGTCGCTGACGAGCTCAAGGGTTACGGCGCGAAGGCCGTCCACCTGGGCGCCGCCGCCGAGCTGGAGCACTACCTCGCGGAGACCTACGCGCCCGCCATCGCCGCCCTGGCCCAGGAGCTGAAGGCGGACTACATCGGCATGGCGTCCACCGCGCAGGGCAAGGACCTGCTGCCCCGCGTGGCCGGCCGTCTGCGCGCCGCCATGGCCACCGACGTCATGGCCATCAACGGCAGCGGCGCGGACATCACCTTCACCCGTCCCATGTGGGCCGGCAACGTCTTCGCCGACGTGAAGCTCACCACGCCGGTGAAGGTGCTCACCCTGCGCGCCACCGAGTTCCCCGCCGCCGCTGGCGGTCAGGGCGCCGCCGAGGTGAAGACCTTCAGCCCGAAGGTCGAGGCCTCCAAGACGAAGTTCGTCGACTTCAAGGAAGTGAAGAGCGCGCGTCCCGAGCTGACCGAGGCTCGCGTCGTCATCTCCGGTGGTCGCGGCACCAAGGGCGACTTCAAGGAGATTGAAGGCCTGGCGGACGACCTGGGCGCCGCGGTGGGCGCGTCCCGCGCGGTGTGCGACGCGGGTTGGGTTCCCAACGACCTGCAGGTCGGCCAGACGGGCAAGGTGGTGGCTCCGGCGCTCTACATCGCGGCGGGCATCAGCGGCGCCATCCAGCACCTGGCGGGCATGAAGAGCTCGAAGACCATCGTCGCCATCAACAAGGACCCCGAGGCCCCCATCTTCCAGGTGGCGGACTACGGCATGGTGGCGGACCTCTTCAAGGTGCTGCCCGAGCTGCGCGCGGAGCTGGCGAAGCTGAAGTAGTACCGGAGGGCACGGACGTGTCCTGACGCAAGGGGCGACGTGGGGACCTCCCCGCGCCGCCCCTTCGCATTTTCACCTCACAGCTCGATGTCGCGGCCCGCGTCGCGCGGCGCCACTTCTCCGGGCTCCGGGGCCTCGTCCGCGTATGGCGGCTCGGCGGGCAGTGGCAGCTCGGGACGCTTGGGTGGTTCGGTTCGGAGCAGGTCGATGAGCGTGCCGTCGCTCAGGGCGACGATGAGGTGGTTGAACTGCCAGGGGCCGTCTCCGCGTTTCTCACCCTGCGCATGCAGCGTGCCCTTGCCATGGGGCCCCTCGAGCGGGAGGGAGAACTGCGCGCGAGAGACACCGTTGCGGCTCTGCACGGAGCTGCGCCGGGGCAGGCCACTTTCGATGGGCGTACCCAACGCGCGCTGCACCAGCGCGTCGCCGCTGGCGATGGCCACGGCTTCCTGGTGCGCGTCGGACTGCCCCAGGGAGGAGAAGCCCAGGTACGTGGCGAGCACGCCCAGGCCGATACACGAGGCGAGCAGCCCCAGGCATCCCAGCGGAAGGACCCAGCGCCAGTGGCGGCTCCACCAGCCAGGCCGAGGCGCCATTGAACCTTCCTCTGCTGTGTCCATGGCCGCCTCCTCCCACTTCACGCGCGGCTTCCTCTTATTCGCTCCCGAGGCTCGCGGGGAACGCGCGGAAGCCGTCCGGCACCGCCAACGGTTGGTGTGTGTACCGGGCAACAGGTAGATTTCGTGAGTGCTCCCAAGGGCCGGGGGAGCACGTGAGGCTGGGCGCATGCCTTCGCGCAGATCCTCCTCCGCAGAGGTGTTGTTGGACGTGCTGGAGGCACTGCCTCCGGGGCACCGGCTGTGGGTGCGTGGCGCGGGGCGAAGCCTGTTTCCGCTGCTGCGGGCCGGGGACTCGGTGCGGGTGATGCGCTGTGGCCCGGGCTCGCTGGCGACCGGGGACGTCGCGCTGATGCGGCAGGGGCGCGAGCTGGTGGCGCACGTGGTGGTGTCCACGCGGCCGTGGCGGACGGCCTCGCTGCTGGGGTCCCAGGACGCCCCGGGAGGCGTGACGCTGGGCCGGGTGGTGGCCATCCGCAGGGGCCGCTGGGTGGTTCCACTGCCCAGACCGCTGCGTCCGGCGCTGCGGCTGGCGCAGCAGGCCGCGTCCACGGCGTGGGCCTGGCCTCGGACCCGGCTAGTGTCTCGGGGTGTGTGGGACTTCCTCTTCGCCGGATGGTCGCTGCCGCTTCGTCGCCGCCTGGTGGGGCCGTTGGAGGTGCGGCTCCTGACGGCCGGCGACCTGGACGCGCTCCTGGCGTTCGCCCGTGAGCGGCTGGTGGTGTCTCCAGGCTTCCTGCGCCGTCAGCTGCGCGAGCGCTGGGGCCTGCAGGCCACGGAGCGCCGGGGCGCCGCGGCGGGCGCCTTCGACGCCCAGGGACGGATGCACGGCTTCGCCTGGGTGGACTCCTACCGGCAGGAGGGCTTGCAGTTGGAGGGCGTCTGGGTGCGCTCCCTGGTGGTGGCGCCCCGCGTGCGGCGAATGGGCGTGGCCACGGGGCTGCTGGAGTGCCTGATGGAGGAGGCCCGACGCCAGGGGCAGTCGCACGTCTTCGCGGACGTGGACGACGACAACACGGCGTCGCTGCGCACCTTCGAGCGGCTGGCATTCCGGCGAGCGGACGCCACGCTCACCCAGCAGGCCAACGAGGCCTGGGATGCCACGGGCCGCTCCAAGCGGCTGGTCGTCGTCGAGCGCACCCTGTAGGTGCGCCGCCGGAGGTTGCGCGGCCGCCCGGGCTGCGTCAAAAAGCCCGCGGCCGTGGCCGCCGTGACGTCACCTGGCGAGCCCGGCGTCATCCTCTCCGGTGGACCGCGCGATATGAGCACCTCGACGTCCGACATGCTGGAGGGGGGCACGGAGCCCTCGTCGCGGTCGCAGCGACTTCGCGCGGATGGGGCGCTGGCGCTCATCACTTCGTTCTGGGGCGTCACCTTCGTGGTGGTGAAGGACGCGCTCGGGCACGGCGACCCGTTCAGCTTCCTCACGCTGCGCTTCATCGTGGGCGCGGTGGTGTTGAGCGCCCTGGCGGGGCGGCAGGTGCTGACGGCGCGCAACCTGCGCATCGGCACGATGCTGGGCACCTTCCTCTTCCTGGGGTTCTCGCTTCAGACGGTGGGGCTCACCACCACCACGCCTTCTCGCTCGGCGTTCATCACTGGGCTGTGCGTGCTGCTGGTGCCACTGCTGTCGATGGTGCTCTACCGGAAGGCGCCGAAGTTCACCTCGCTGCTGGGGGTGGGCACGGCGGCGGTGGGGCTCTACTTCTTCACGCAGCCGGACGGAGGGCTTGGCAGTGGCGGGCTGTCGTCCGGAGATGTGCTGTCGCTGGGCTGCGCGGTGGCCTACGCGTGCCACATCCTCATGACGGAGCGGCATGCGCCGAAGCAGGGGGTGATGGGGCTGGTGGCGGTGCAGCTCTGGACGGTGGCGCTGCTGTCCGCGCTGTGCCTTCCCTTCGTGGAGCGGCGCGTGGCGTGGCATCCGTCCTTCGTGGGGGCGGTGTTCATCTGCGGTGTGTTCGCCAGCGCGGTGGCCATCAGCCTCCAGACATGGGGGCAGGCGCGCACCACGGCGGTGCGCGCGGCGCTCATCTACTCGTTGGAGTCGGTGTTCGCCGCGCTGTACTCGGTGCTGCTGGGCTACGAGACGCTCGGGCCTCGGGAGTGGCTGGGCGGCGCGCTCATCCTGTCGGGCGTGTTGATGTCGGAGGTGGGGGCGGCGGCCTGGGGATGGTGGCGTGCGAGGGCGCCAGCGCGGTAGCGGCCCTGCCGCGGGGCATGCGCGCAGCCATCCTGGGGCCTGTCCACCAGCCGGGCGGGCAGGGTGGTGAAGTGAAGGCGGCCACCGGCGAGTGGACGCGCTATACCCGGGGCCCTTCCCATGAGTGTGGAGCTGCGGCGAAACGGGATGCACCTGACGGGCACCCCCCTGTCCCTGGATGCGAAGCGCAAGTCGCCGCTGTGCTTCGTGAGTCACGGGCATTCGGACCACATTGCCCGGCACGAGAGCACCATCGCCACGGCGGCGACGCTGCGTTTCATGACGCATCGCCTGGGGCTGGTGCGTGAGCCGCGCGAGGTGCCCTTCCGGCAGCCCTTCGAGCTGGGGCCGCTGGTGCTGGAGTTGCTGCCGGCGGGGCATATCCTGGGCAGCGCGCAGCTCCGCGTGACGCGGCCGGATGGGCGCCGCATCGTCTACACCGGGGACCTCAACGTGGCGCCGTCACTCACGGCCGAGGCGACGGAGGTGGCGGAGTGCGACACGCTCGTCATCGAGTCCACCTTCGGTCATCCGCGCTACCGCTTCCCGCCGCGTCCGGAGGTGCTGGGGCAGGTGGAGACGTGGCTGCGGATGCAGCTGGAGCGTGGCGCGGTGCCGGTGCTGCTGGGCTATCCGCTGGGCAAGAGCCAGGAGGCGATGAAGCACCTGGCGGGACGTGGCTTCCCACTGGTGGCGCATTCCTCCATCTACGAGGTGGCGCAGCTCTACGCGGAGCTGGGCGTGCCGATTGAAAATCTGCGCTGCTACGACGGGAAGGTGGAGCCGGGTGAGGTGCTCTTCTTCCCGCCGCACCACGCGCGGGGCGGGGCGCTGGCGCCGCTGTGGCCTCGGGCGACGGCGGTGCTGACGGGGTGGGCGGTGGACCGGGGCGCGGTGCGGCGCTACGGCGCGGACGTGGCCTTTCCGCTGTCGGACCACGCGGACTTCCCGGGGCTGGTGTCCTACGCGAAGTCCACCGGGGCGCGGGAAGTGCTGACGTGCCACGGCTTCGCGGAGGAGCTGGCGCAGGCGCTGCGCGACGCGGGAATGGACGCGCGCCCGCTGGGCGGGAAGCCGCAGCAGCTCGGGCTGTTCTGACAGGCGGCGGGAGACGGGGTTCGGTAGAAGGACGGCAATGGCCCGCAAGACGCCGCAGTGGGAAGGACGCATCGTGCGCGTCCTCGTGTGTACCGAGCGCAAGAGCTTCGTCACGAAGGAACTGCCCGAGGCGAGGGTGTCCTTCGAGGGCTTGGAGGGCGACCGCCACGCGGGCCTGACGCGGGCGGCGGACGTGCGCACGCCGTGGTTTCCCAAGGGCACGCCCATCCGCAACACGCGGCAGTTCTCTCTGGTGTCGACGGAGGAGCTGGCGCAGGTCGCGGAGACGCTCGGCATTCCGCGCGTGCTGGCGTCATGGCTGGGCGCGAACCTGGAGGTGGTGGGCGTGCCTCGGCTGACGCATCTGCCTCCGGGCACGCGCCTGTTCTTCCCGGAGGACACGACGCTGGTGGTGGAAGGGGAGAACGAGCCCTGTATCGGCCCCGGGCGCGTCATCGAGGCCCATCATCCGGACGTGCAGAAGCTGGCGAGCCGCTTCGTGAAGGCCGCATGGCAGCGCCGGGGCCTGGTGGCCTGGGTGGAGCGCCCCGGCATCATCCGCGCGGGGGACACCGTGAAGGTGGTGCTGCCCAGGCCCGTGACGTACGTGCTCCCTTCGTCCGGCGTGTAGCACCGCGAACCCGTGCTCCAGAAACACCACGGGGCCGCCAGGTCCGGGAGCGTATCCCGGACCCCGCGGCCCCGCGGGCTTCGACTTGCACCGGGGCGGTTACTCCTCCGGTGACTGGACGATGAGCTTCTCCTTGCCACACACGTCACAGCGCAGGTGGACGAAGAGGTCGCCGTCGCTCTCCTCGGGAACTTCACCCTCGGGCACGCCCAGCTCCTCCTTCGCCAGCGCCGCCACCTTGGCGGGAATCTCCTCCGCCTTCAGCGACTGGACGTACGTCATCTCCCGCTCGTGGCACTCGCGCGTCTCGGGGCCCGTGAGCCACGACGGCTCCATGCCCTCCGGCAGCCGGCTCACCAGCTCCAGGTTGGTGACGGACTCGGCCAGGTAGGCCAGCCGCCGCAGCCGGGCCTCGTCCGGCAGCGCCGCGAAGACCTGGAAGCCCTCCAGCAGGGCATTGCGGTCCTCACCCGTGGCCAGCTGCGCCAGCTCCATCGACGCGTCGCTCGACTCCAGCGCCTCGTCCCAGTTGTTCTCCGGGTTGAAGCCCGCCTCCAGCAGCGACGTGTAGAGCTGCGTGGCCGCCAGCCGGCGCCGCGCCTCCTGCAGGTGCTCCACGACTTCGTGCGTCAAGCGCAGCTCCAGGAGCGCGCCCGTGGTGCGCGGGTCGATGGAGCCCGTCAGGTCATCCACCTCCACCTCTTCCCGCAGCGCACCCTTCAGCACCTGCGCCGCGGAGAAGCGGAACAGGGGCAGCACGCCCACCTCGCGCAGGTACATGGCCGCCACCGGGGCGTCCTTGGCGCCCATGCGGAGCGCCTTCTGCGCGCGGTCCACCACCGCCGGGTCCGCCGCGGGCTTCTTGTTCTCCAGTCGCGTCTTCACCGCCTCACGGTAGAGCGTCTCCATCGAGCTGCCCGGGGGCAGCCGCTGCGGCAGGAGCGGGCGCAGGCCCGGCACGTCCAGCACCCACAGCGGAGGCACGCCCATCCGCTTCAGCGCCCGGAAGAAGAGCGAACCAGGAGGGTCCTGGGGCCGGAAGGGGGGCAGCTCATCGCCAACGGGCTCACCCTGGAGCGCCGCGGCGGCCTGTACGCCCAGCGCCTTCTCCCGTTGCTCACGGGTGAAGGCGGTGATGCCCTGGGCGGGGGGCGGCGGAGGCGGCGGGGCCTCCTCGCCGTCCAGACCGACGACGCGGTCCATGTCCACGTCGTCCATCTCGATGTCGTCGAGCCCCTTGGCGCCCGTGAAGTCGCACCGCAGCAGCTTCAGCTTTTCGAACGTCGCGCCTTCGAGGTTCGCACCTCGGAAGTCGCAGTCCTGGAGCCGGCCGCCGTGGAAGTAGGCATTGGAAAGGTCCGCGTCCCGGAAGTTGACCTTGGACAGGTCGCACCGGTCCCATTCCGAGCCGATGAGGCCCAGCCCGGACAGGTCGGTGTTGGCGGAGAACAGTTGAGTGAAGGTGGCGCCGGTATGGTCGGTGGCGACCTGGCCGGACTTCCGCATCCGGTTCCATTCCGCCGAGCCACTCTGAAGAAGCTTCTCGATACTGGGGGCTTTCGCCATGGACCCGGGATTATTCGTATGGTCTGGTCCATGCGCCAGCACAAATGATCGAGTATCGAATCGAAGCCGACACCGCCGGGATGCGGCTGGACAAGCACCTGCGCAAACGGCTCCCCAATGTACCGGTGAGCCACCTCTTCAAGATGATTCGCACCAAGAAGGTGCGGGTGAACGGGAAGCGTGCGCAACCCGAGCAGTTGCTGTCAGAAGGAGACGTGCTCACCATCCGCGGCGACGAGCAGCAGCTCGTGGGGGCGGAACGTCCGAAAGTGGACCCGCCTCCACCACCGGTGGACCCCAGCCGGTTGGTCATCCTTCGAGAGGACGACTGGCTCATGGCCGTGGACAAGCCCAGCGGAATGGCCGTCCATACCGGCAGCGGCATCACCGGCGGAACGCTGGTGGACTACGTGCGCGCCTACCTGGGGCCCAAGGCCGTCCGCAATGACTTCGCGGCCTCGCCCGCCCACCGGCTGGACCGGGAGACCTCCGGCGTCATCCTGGTGGCCAAGCGGCGCCCGGCCATGGTGCATTTCACCGAGGTCTTCACCCACGGCCTGTCCCGCAAGCGCTACCTCACCCTGGTGAAGGGGAAGATGCCCCGGGACTCCGGGGTCATCGACCTGCCCCTGTCAGAACACCAACAGACGGCCGAGTCCAAGGCCCGTCGAGGGGTGAACATGCAGGCGGCCGTCACCCGGTGGAAGGTCGTGAAGCAGTCGAGCGAGGCGGCGCTCCTGTCCTGCGCCATCGAGACCGGGCGCACGCATCAGATAAGAAGGCATCTGGCGGCCATCGGACATCCGGTGGCTGGGGACAAGAAGTACGGTGACTTCGCCTTCAACCGCGACGTGCGGGCGCGCTGGGGGCTCAAAAGGTTGTTCCTGCACGCCGAGCGCATCGAATTCCCGCATCCCGAAGGCGGCGCGAAGGTGGCTGTCGAGGCTCCCCTCGCCGTCGAGCTCCGAGATGTGCTCAAGCGGGCCGCATTGGTGCCCTGACGCCCGCGAGGCACAAAAGAAACGCGTATGTCCGACCCTAAATCCGCTGACCGCAGCCGTTCGAAGCTGGTGCTCGACGGCGTCCCCTCCAAGCGCTGGTGGAAGTTCCTCCTGAAGACCGCGGGATGGCTTTCGCTGACCGGGGCCACGGGCGCCGTGGTTGCCGTGACGGCCGTGTACTACGTGTACGCGGATGGGTTGCCCGCCATCCCCAAGGTGGACGAGTACTGGCCGCCCATCGTCACCGAGGTCTACACGGATGACGCGGTGCTGGCCGGCGAGTTCTACGAAGAGCGCCGCAAGGTGGTGCCCTACGAGCGGATTCCGAAGCGCCTGGTGCAGGCCTTCATCGCGTCGGAGGACTCCAGCTTCTTCGACCACTTCGGCGTGGACGTGCTGGGCACCGCGCGCGCCGGCTTCAAGACGGTGAGCTCCAAGCTGGGGCTGCGCTCGGGCGGCATCCAGGGTGGCTCCACGCTGACGCAGCAGACCGCGAAGGCGGTGCTCATCTCCGCGGAGGGCTACAAGTCCGCCACCGCGAAGACGCTCACCCGCAAGATTCGCGAGGCCATCCTCGCCCGGCGCCTGGAGGAGTCGCTGACGAAGGAGGAGATTCTCTACCTCTACCTCAACAACGTCTTCCTCGGGCACCACAGCTACGGCGTGCAGAGCGCGGCGGAGAACTACTACCGCAAGGACGTGCGCGACCTGACGCTGGGCGAGATGACGCTCATCGCGGGCCTTCCGCAGGCGCCCAGCCGCTACTCGCCCTTCCTGCGCCCGGAGGCGGCCCGCAAGCGCCGCTCCTACGTGCTGCGCCGCATGTTGGTGGAGGGCATGATTTCGCAGGAGGAGCACGACACCGCCAACGCCGAAGAGGTGAAGGTGTACCCGGTGGAGGACGTGTTCCACGAGTTCGCGCCGTACTTCGTGGAGCAGGTGCGCAAGGACGTGGTGGACCGGTACGGCAACCCCGTGCTGCTCAAGGCCGGCCTCAAGGTCTTCACCACCATGGACAGCGAGCGCCAGCGCGCCGCGCAGGACGCGGTGCTCCACGGCCTGCTGTCGGTGGACAAGCGCCAGGGCTGGCGCGGCCCGGTGGAGCAGCTCGCGTCGAAGGAGGCCATCCGCGCCTTCATCGACCGCTCGAAGAAGCTCATGGGCGCGAAGGAGCTGGTGGAGAACCGGCTCTACGTCGCCGTCGTCACGTCCATTGACGGGGACGGCAAGGGCGCGGACGTGCAGGTGGGCGGTCACGCCGGGCGGCTGCCGCTGCTGGGCATGCGCTGGGCGCGCAAGGTGAACCCGGAGGGCTACTACCCGGCGATGATGATTAGCTCGGTGAAGAAGGCCATCTCCGAGGGCGACGTCATCGTGGTGCGCCACGTCACGAAGAAGGACCTGACGGACGACAAGGAGCAGTGGGACAAGAAGCTCGCGGACGAAATCCCCAGCGAGGGCGTGAAGCTCTTCCGCCTGGAGCAGACGCCCGAGGCGCAGAGCGCGCTCGTCTCCATCGACCCCCACCGCCAGTACCTCACCGCGATGGTGGGCGGCTACGACTTCGACGACAACGAGTTCAACCGTGCCTTCCAGGCGTGCCGTCAGCCGGGCAGCTCCTTCAAGCCCTTCGTGTACTCGGCGGCGCTGGAGCAGCTGAACTGGACGCAGGCCACCGTGCTGGTGGACTCGCCGATCGTGGAGCACGACCCGGACACCAAGGTGTCGTGGAAGCCGGCCAACTACAGCGACAAGTTCGAAGGCGAGGTGCTGCTGCGCACGTCGCTGGTCAACTCGCTGAACGTGCCCGCGGTGAAGACGTTCGGCGCGGTGGGCGTGAAGAACATGGCCGCGTGGAGCACGAAGCTCGGCATCACCACGCCCATGAACATGGACTTCTCCGCGGCGCTGGGCTCCTCGTGCGTGTACCCGGTGGACCTGGCCAACGCCTACGCCACCTTCAACCGCTACGGCCGCAAGAAGCCCACGTACTTCATCCGCAAGATTGAGGACCGCTGGGGCCGCACGTTGGAGGACCACACGGCCTTCGACGACGCGTGGGCGCCCCTGCAGGACCGCGTGGCCGCCGGCTACGCGCGCCTCTTCGAGCCGGGCGAGCAGGTGATGAGCCCGGAGGCCGGCTTCATCCTCACGCACCTGCTGCGCGGCGTGGTGCTCCAGGGCACCGGCGGCCCGGCGCAGCGCTTGGGCAAGCCGGCGGCGGGGAAGACGGGCACCACCAACGACTCCTTCGACGCGTGGTTCGCCGGCTACACCCGCGACCTGGTGACGGTGGCGTGGGTGGGCTACGACCTGAACCCGCATCCGCTGGGCCGCTACGAGACGGGCGGCCGCGCCGCGCTCCCCATCTGGCTCAACTACATGAAGAGCGCGCTGGAGGGCCGGCCGCAGTCCGAGTTCTACCCGTGGCAGTCCATGGACCTGGTGCGGCTCCACATCGACAAGAAGACGGGGAAGATTGCCCCCGCGGGCTCCCGGGATTCGGAGCTGATGTTCTTCAAGAAGGGCACCGAGCCGAAGGACGCGGTGCCCGACAAGAACACGGTCGACGTGGATCAGTTCATGATGGGCGCGCAGTAGCGCGGAAGGCGCGCGCTGGGGCCAGGTGCCGCTCCAGCGCCTGGCGCAGGGCGGTGGTGTCCGGCCCCGCCTCCAGCACCGAGCGCGTGGCGGTGGGGATGACCTGCGCCTCGCGCCCGGCGAACAGGCGCTTCAAGTCGTCGAAGCCGGCGCCCTGCGCGCCGATGCCGGGCGTGAGCAACAGCGCGCCGCCGAGCCGCTCGATGACGCCGCGGTCCGAGTCGGGGAGGGTGGCGCCCATGACGGCGCCCGCCACCGGCGCCGCGTCCTGGCCGGGCTTCTCGTTGAAGGCGCGCAGGCCGTCCGCCAGGGCCTCCGCCACGGTGCGGCCGTCCTCGCCGCGCGACATCTGGAGTGACGTGCCCTCCGGGTTGGAGGAGCGCACCACCAGGAAGGCGGCGGCGGCGGATGCGCGCGCCCGCTCCAGCGTCTTCAGCAGCGCGCCCAGGCCCAGGTAGGCGGTGAAGGTGGCCGCGTCCGCTTCGTAGGCGCTGCCCTCGCCGAAGACTGTCTCGGCGTAGGCCTCCATCGTGGAGCCGATGTCCCCTCGCTTCACGTCCAGCAGCGTGAGGGTGCCCACGGACTTGAAGCGCCGCATCAGCTCCTGGAGGACCTGGAGGCCCTCGGGGCCGTGGCGTTCGAAGAAGGCGCTCTGCGGCTTCACCACCGCGACGGAGCTGCCCGCCGCGTCGGCCACGCGCTCGCAGAAGTCGCGCAGGCCCCGCGCGTTGTCGGGCAGGCCCCAGCGCGTCAGCAAGTCTCTCGACGGGTCGATGCCAAGGCAGAACGGTGAGCGCTGCTCGGCTAGCTGGCTGAAACGGTGGGCGAAGGGCTGTGGCGTCGTCACAGGGCGGCTCCGGGAAAGGGGAGGAGGGAAGGTCAACGCAGCCGCCGCGCGGCCGCGTCGAAGAGCGGATTGGGCAGTACCTTCGCCATGCGCGTGGGCACCGCGAGCTGCCAGGGGAAGGACACCTCCGCGTCGCCCCGGACGATGCCCCTGCCCATCAGCTCCACCGCGTCATGCGTCTCCATGAGGAAGGGCATGGGGAAGTTGTTGGTGGCGGTCAGCTCGCTCTTCACGAAGCCGGGATAGATGCAGGTGACGTGCACGCCGGTGCCGCGCAGGTCCACGCGCAGGCTCTCCATGAAGGTGGACAGGAAGGCCTTGGACGCGGAGTAGGCCGCGTGGCCGGCCAGCCCGCGGAAGCCCGCGAGGCTGGAGACGCCCACCAGGTGCCCGCGCTTGCGCTCCACCATCTGGGGCAGCACGGCGCTCAGCGTGGCGGCGGCGCCGGTGACGTTGGTGTCGATGATGCCGCGCACGCGCTCCCACGAAAGGCGCTTCGCATTCGTCGTGCCGCCGATGCCCGCGTTGGCCACCACCATGTCCAGCCCGCCCGCTGCCGCGTCCAGCGCGCGGATGCGCTCCAGGGTGGCGTCCGCCTTCGTGACGTCCAGCTCCACGGGCTCCACGGTGACGCCGGTCGCCTGGGCCTCGTCCCGCAGGGCCTGGAGCTGTGGCAGGCGGCGTCCAGCGGCGAACACGCGGACGCCCCGCCTGGCGAGCCACAGCGCCAGCCCGCGTCCCAGGCCGCTGGATGCACCCGTCACCAACGCCGTCCGGTAGCTCATCTCCGCCATGCAGTCCTCCCGTGTGCTGCCGGGCTTCTGGCACGGTTGGCAGGGGATGAACAGCGGCGCGAGCCGCGGCGCGCCATCCAGCCAACGTCTAGACGCGAGGCCAGTACGGCCGCATCGCCTCGCGGCTCGCCCGCAGCGCGTCCTTTGCGTCCGCGTGCGTTTCACCCGTGGGGAAGCTGTCCTTGCGCCCGGCGAGCACCTCCACGCAGGCATGCACGGATTGGGACAAGCCCTCCAGCGAATAGCCGCCCTCCAGCAGCAGCACCAGCCGGCCCTGGCACACGCTGTCAGCCAGGGACTTCATCGCCGAGCACATGGCCGCGAAGCCGCGCTCGCTGACGTCCATGCCGCCAATCGGGTCGTGCTGGTGCGAGTCGAAGCCCGCGGAGACGAGGATGAGCTGGGGCCGGTACGCCTCCGCCACGGGCAGCAGCAGCTCCTCGAAAATCATCCCGTAGTCCGCGTCCGAGTTGCCGCCCGGCAGGCCCACGTTGACGGTGTAGCCCTCGCCCGCGCCAACGCCCACCTCCGGCGCGGCGCCAGTGCCCGGGAAGTAGGGGAACTGGTGCACCGACTGGTACATGACGTCCCGGCGCGACCAGAACGCCGCTTGCGTGCCGTTGCCGTGGTGCACGTCCCAGTCGAGGACCAGCACGCGCTCGGCGCCCAGCTTCCGGCCCGCCTCCGCGGCGATGGCCGCGTTGTTGTACAGGCAGAAGCCCATGGCCTTGTCGGGTTCCGCATGGTGCCCGGGCGGGCGCACCAGCGCGAAGCCGTTGCGGGCCTCGCCCTTCATCACCGCCTCCACCGCTTGCACGGAGGCGCCCGCGGCCAGCCGCGCCGCGTCCACGCTGTCGGGAGACACCTGGGTGTCCGGGTCGATTTGCGCGCGGTGCCCGTTGATGCGCTGGAGGTACGCCAGCAGCTCCGGCGTGTGGACCGAGGCCAGCTCCGCCTCCGTGGCGGAGCGCGGGGCGGTCATCACCGTGCCCTTCACCGGCGTGCTGGCCAGCACCCCGAGGATGCGGCGCAGCCGGGAGGGCGACTCGGGGTGGCCCTGCCCAGGGTCGTGCTGGAAGAAGAGGGGGTCCGTCAGTAGCAGGGTGGAGGACATCGGGATGACCTTACGCATCCGCCAGGCGGGAAGTCAGCGCCCCCGGGGGACAGGCCGCGTTGGCGCCCTGTTCTTGCCCTGCCGGTGTTTCCCTCCCTACAGTGCCTCGTCTTGGCTCTCCGGTTCAAGAAACCCGGCCTGCGCAGCCTGCTGCTGGGCTCCTTCGCGCTCGTCCTCGCCCTCATCCTGGGGACGCTCTTCTTCGTCGTCCCCTCGCGCGTGGAAGCCCACCTGGAGCAGCGCCTGCAGAAGCGGGGCGAGGCCCGCGCAAGTCAGGCCGTCAGCATGCTGATGGCCCAGCCCGCCGCGGCCCTGCCCGACAGCTTGGAGCGGCTGCGCGCGGGCGACGATGACTTCAAGGTACTGGCCGTCCTCTCCAGCGAGGGTCAGGTGCTGGCCACCCACCCGGCCGAGCCGCCCGCGTGGTTCCTGGCGGAGCTGAAGGCCCGGCAGGGCCAGCCGCTGGATGGCTTCCGCTTCGCCAATGGTGACCGCTCCGTGGCGCGCTCGGTGACGCTGTCGGGCGGCGTGGTGGGGCAGGCGCTGCTGGTGCTCGACAACTCCGGGCTGGACGCGGTCCTCACCGAACTCCAGCGTGTCGTGATGCTCGCGTTCGGCATCGGTCTGGCGCTGTTCCTGCTGGTGGCCTTCTTCATCTCCCGCGCCTTCATCCTGGTGCCGCTGGACGCGATGATGGGCATGGCCCGGCGCTTGGCGGAGGCGGACCTCACCGGCCGCGTGGACGTGGGGACGCGGGACGAGCTGGGCCAGCTCGCCGAGGCGCTCAACCGCATCGCCCAGAGCTGGCGCGACACGCTGGGCCGGGTGCGCGGCGTGTCGGACGTGGTGGCGGGCGTGGTGGAGCAGATTCACCGCACGGGCACCACGGTGTCGTCCGGCGCGGGCACGGTGCAGGCGCGCGTGGAGGAGACGTCCTCCTCCATGGTGGAGATGATGGCCTCGCTGCGAGGCATCGCGGAGAACGTGGAGGTCCTCTACCAGAGCGCCGAGGAGAGCAGCTCCTCCATCATGGAAATGGCCGCCACCAACGACGAGGTGGCGGAGAACGTCCAGGCCATGGCCGCCAGCGTGGAGGAGACCACCAGCGCCATCGAGGAGATGACGTTCTCCATCAAGGAAGTGGCCACCAACATCCAGGAGCTGTCCGCCTCCACGGAGGAGACGTCCTCGGCCATCAGCCAGATGGACGCCGCCATCGGTCAAGTGGAGGCCAACGCGAAGGAGACGGCCCGCCTGTCCGAGCAGGTCTTCGACGACGCGCAGACGGGCGTGGAGTCGCTGCGCAAGACGCTCACCGGCATCGACCGCATCAAGGAGACCAGCCGCAGCGCGGCCCACGTCATTGAAAGCCTGGGCCGGCGCATCTCCGAGATTGGCAACATCCTCAACGTCATCGACGACGTGGCGGAGCAGACGAACCTGCTGGCGCTCAACGCGGCCATCATCGCCGCGCAGGCGGGGGAGCACGGCAAGGGCTTCGCGGTGGTGGCGGAGGAAATCAAGGACCTGGCCGAGCGCACCGGCGCGTCCACGAAGGAGATTGCCGAGCTCATCCGCAGCATCCAGGAGGAGAGCCGCAACGCCGTGGTGGTAATGAACCAGGGCGTGCGCAGCGTGGAGGAGGGCGTGCAGCTGGGCCGGGAGGCGGAAGGGGCGCTGCGCAAAATCAACGACAGCACCCAGAAGTCCACGCAGATGGTGAAGGCCATTGCCCGGGCCACCGTGGAGCAGGCGCGCGGCAGCAAGCAGGTGACGGCCTCCATCCACCGCATCAGCGAGACGGTGCAGCAGATTTCCAAGGCCTCCAACGAGCAGGCCCGCGGCGGCGAGCAGATCATGAAGAGCGCGGAGAAGATGAAGGCGCTCACCGCCCACGTGCAGCGCAGCAGCCAGGAGCAGGCGCACGGCAGCAAGCAGATCACCCGCTCCATCGAGAGCATCAACGAGATGGTCACCCACCTGAACCGTGCCCAGAAGGAGCAGACGAAGGGCAGCGAGCAGGTGCTCAAGGCGGTGGAGACCATCAAGGGCGTGTCCGAGCACCAGACACGCTCCGTGAAGCAGCTGGAGGAGGCCATCGACAACCTCCAGCGTCAGGCGGAAATCCTCCGTGCGGAGGTTCGCCGCTTCCGGGTGTAGACACGTCTTCATGCCGAATCAACGACAGGTCTCCGAGCGCGCCGTGGTGGCCCTCATCGGCGCGGTCCAGTTCGTCAACATCCTGGACTTCGTGATGGTGATGCCGCTGGGCCCGGACTTCGCGAAGGAGCTGGGCATCGCGTCGTCGCACATCGGCATCATCGGCGGCGCGTACACGGCGGCCGCCAGCGTGGCGGGGCTGGCCGGTGGCTACTTCCTGGACCGCTTCGACCGCCGCAAGGCGCTGGCGGTGTCCATGCTGGGCCTGGTGGTGGCCACCGCGGCGGGTGGCTTCGCCACGGGCATGTCCACGCTGCTGCTGGCGCGCGTGGTGGCGGGCATCTTCGGCGGGCCGGCCACGTCGCTGTCGCTGTCCATCATCGCGGACCTGGTCCCCGTGGAGCGGCGCGGACGTGCGCTGGGCGCGGTGATGGGCGCCTTCTCCGTGGCCTCGGTGGCGGGCGTGCCCATGGCGCTGAAGCTGGCCGAGTTCGGCGGCTGGCGCGTGCCCTTCTTCGGGGTGGCCGCCATGGGCCTGCTGGTGGTGCTGGGCGCCATCTTCTACCTGCCACCCGTGCGCGGCCATCTGGACGCGGGGCCCCGCAAACAGGCCGGCGTGCTCGAGCTGCTGGGCAACCGGGACATCCAGCTGTCGTACGTGATGACGGCGTTGGTGATGATGGCGGGCTTCGTCCTCATCCCCAACCTATCCGCCTATCTGCAGCAGAACGTGGGCTACCCGCGGGAGCTGCTCTGGCTGCCGTACTTCGTCGGCGGCATCGCCAGCTTCGCGACGCTCCGGGTGGCGGGGCCCATGGTGGACCGGTACGGCTCCTTCAAGGTGGGCACGGTGGGCTCCGCGCTGGTGCTGCTGTCCACCTACGTGGGCTTCGTCCACCTGCCGCGCTGGATGCCCGTGCCCGTCATCTTCACGCTCTTCATGGTGGCCATGGGGACGCGCAACGTCGCGTACAACACGCTGACGTCCCGGGTGCCGGACACCCCGGTGCGTGCGCGCTTCATGTCGCTCCAGTCCGCCGTCCAGCACATGGCCGCCGCCGTGGGGGCCTTCCTCAGCGCCCGGCTGCTGACGGACCTGCCAGACGGGACCCTGGGCGGCATCCCCCGGATGGCCGGAGTGTCCATGGTCCTGACGCTGTTGCTGCCCGCCTTGCTGTGGGTGGTGGAGCGGCGGGTGCGCAGCAGGGAGCAGGCACGGGCGCTGGCGGTGGCTCCCTCGCAAGGAATGGCGGTTCCGCTCTCGCCCGGGGCGGATTCTCACGCGTAGTATGAAAGGGAGCCTTCGGGTTGCCTGCCGCCCATTCCGGGTGGCGGGCGGATGCTTTGGCGAGACGAACGGTTGCGCCTGTCTCCCCGGGGCGCGATAAACCGGGCTGCTCCGGGGAGCGCGTCAGGAAAAATGTTCAACATCGGCGCAGGCGAAATGGTGTTCATCCTGGTGGCCGCGCTGCTCATTCTCGGGCCGCAGCGGTTGCCCGAGCTCGCGCGCGGCATCGGCAAGTTCCTGCGCGAGTTCCGCCGCCAGACGGATGAGGTCCGCAACGTCGTGGAGCGTGAGTTCTACGCCATGGACCAGGAAATCGGAGAGCCTCCCACCGCGCCCGTGCGGCCCGGCACGCGCTTCGCCCCCCAGCCGCCGCAGGCCGTTGGGGGGCCCGAGGCCACCCTGCCTCCCGCCACGGACGGCGCGTCGCCTCCGGCCGATGCGGCGACTCCTCAGCCCTCGTCGCCCACGCAGGTGCTGGAAATGGACGCGCAGGGGCCTCGTGAGGTGGCCACCTCCGACGTGCATGCCGGGGAGACGCCCGCGCAGGACGCCGCGACGGCGGAGCCGGGCGCGGAGCCCACCGCCGAGGCGCCGCCCGAGCCCGCTGCTTCCTCCGCCACCTCGCCCACGCTGTCGCCCATCCCGGGGACGGTGGCGCGCAACGCCCCGAAACGGAGCTGAGTCCTGAGCCCCCCGCCCATCAACCCCGGTGCCGACTCCGAGCTGCGCATGAGTCTGGCGGATCACCTGACGGAGCTCCGCTCGCGCCTCATGCGGTGCACCATCGCCGTGCTCGTCCTGGGGACGATTTCGCTCGTCTTCGCCAAGCCGATTTTCGGCCTGCTGATGCAGCCGGTGCTGGATGCGCTGCCGCCCGAGAATCGCTCGCTCATCTACACGTCCGGCATCGAAGAGCTGAACGTCCTGATGAAGGTGGGCGTGTACTGCGGCATCTTCCTCACCACGCCCGTCATCCTGATGCAGATCTGGGGCTTCGTCTCGCCCGGCCTGTATCCGGAGGAGCGCCGCTTCGCCGCGCCCTTCGTGGCGTTCGGCTCCATCGCCTTCCTCCTCGGCGCCGCCTTCTGCTACTTCGCGGTGCTGCCCTCCATGTTCAAATTCCTCCTGAACGAGGAGGAGACGCTCGCGCTGGAGCAGCGCCTGGACACTGCCCGGCTGCGCGCGGATGACGCCTTGCGCTTCCTGCGCCTGGGCGAAGCGGAGGAGGCGGGGCGCATCGCGAAGGAGACGAGCACCCAGTTGCGCGCGGAGGGCCAGGGTCAGGCACCCGCGCCCGAGGTCGCGCCCGCCGCCAGCGTGGAGATGACGGGGCGGCTGGATGGCCTGGGGCGGCTCTTGGACGCGGCGTCGGTGGGCTACGGCGCGCAGTCCCGCGGCGTGCTGCGGCAGGCGGTGGAAAAGCGCGTGGAGGCCGTGACGGCCTACGAGAAGAAGGACTTCGCGGCGGCGGCGGCGGCCATGGACGGCTCGGCGAGCCTGCTGGCGGGCATCGCCCCCACGCGCACCGAGGAGCTGGCGGGGCTGTGGCGGTTGGAGAAGGAGCTGGCCACGGCGCACGCGGCGCATGAGGCGGCGCGGTGGACGCGGCCCATGTTGTCCATGCACGAGCAGCTCTCGCTGGTGCTGCTGCTCATCCTCGCCTTCGGCATCATCTTCGAGCTGCCGCTCGTCATGGCCCTGCTGGGCGTGGTGGGCGTGGTGAAGTCTTCCTGGCTCTTCAGGTACCAGCGCCACGCCTTCGTGGTGTGCCTCATCGCGGCGGCCATCATCACCCCCACGGGAGACGTGGTGAACCTGTCGCTGATGGCTGGCCCCATGCTGCTCTGCTACGAGCTGGGCGTGCTGCTGGTGTGGATGGTGGAGCGGCGTCGCGCGCGGAACTCGGCGGAAACGGGCATCACCCCGGCGTCGTAGTCGAGGAGCCTCCATGAAGCAGTCCCGCAGGCACTTCCGGGCCAATCTGCGCTACCTGCGGGCGCTGGTGCGGCGCTTTCGCACCACGCTGGTGCTGTCCGCCGCGTTATTCCTGGGAGGGCCGCTGCTTTTCCATTGGCGCTTCGTCGGGCCGGACGGCGATCGCATCGACTTCGGCGAGGCGCTGCACCACACCTACTTCCTGCTCTACGGTCAACCGTCGCTACCCTATGTGGACGACTGGCTGGTGGAGCTGCTCAACCTGGTGATTCCGCCTTCGGGCATTGCGCTGGTCGCGGATGGTGTGGTGCGCTTCGCGTACCTCTTCTTCGCCCGGCACAAGAACGACAAGGAGTGGATCGAAGTGGTCTCCGAGACGATGAAGGGCCACGTCGTGGTGTGTGGAGCGGGGCGGGTGGGCTACCGCGTGGTGACGCAGCTGCGGGAGATGGGCAAGGACGTGGTGGTGGTGGAGAAGCGCGAGGACGCGGCCTTCGTGTCCGCGCTGCGCGACGAGCTGGTGCCGCTGCTCATCGACGACACGCGCAGCCCGCTGTGCCTGCCTCGCACCAACGTGAAGGACGCGTCTGCCATCGTCTGCGCGACGGACGACGACCTGGCGAACCTCAACATCGCCCTGGATGCGCGCAAGCTCAACCCGGACATCCGCGTGGTCATCCGCCTCTTCGATGACGACTTGAGCGGCAAGGTGCGCGAGACGTTCAAGGCGGAAGCGCTCTCCAGCTCGTCGCTGGCGGCCCCGGCCATGGCGCTGGCGGCCATGGACCCGCGCATCGTCCACTCGTTCCACCTGGCGAAGCACCTGATGGTCGTCTCGCTGTTCGAGGCGCGCTTGGGCCTGCCGGGGCTCACCATCTCCGAGGTGCGGGACCGGTTCGGCTGCCTGGCGCTGTCGCTGCAACGCAATGGCGAGGAGCGGCTCCACCCGCAGGGGGATGAGGTCATCCGGCCTGGAGACGTGCTGTCGCTCCAGGCGTCCTATCCGGAGTACCGGCGGCTGCGCGCCTTCACCCACGAGGCCGATCCGCCCCTGTGGTCCCACCACGCGCCGGTGGCCGTGGTCACGCCTTCGTCCCGCAAGGTGGGTTGAGGGCGGGGCGCACTTCCGGCCAGCGCGGGAAGGCGTGCTCCGGGCTCCTGGCCGTGGGCAGGGCGAGCGCCCGCGCGAGCAGGACGGCCATGGCGTCCCACTCCAGCAGGAAGCCGTCGTGCCCATGCTGACTGGACAGCGTGGCGTGCTCGGCGTGGAGGCCGTGCTCGCGCAGCCGCCGCGCCAGTGTCGCCATGTGGCTGGGGAAGAAGAGCTGGTCGGTGTCGATGCCCACGCACAGCGCGCTCGCGCGGATGCGGGCCAGGCCGCCTCCCGGGAAGCGTGACAGGTCGTGGTGGTCCATGGCGCCCAGCTGCGCCAGGTACGCGCGCGCGTCGAAGCGGCTCTCCAGCTTCTGGCCCTGGTATTCCAGATAGCTGTGCATGGGGTGCAGCGCGCGTGAGGACCACTCGGCGGGGCGGCCCTGGAGCGCTTCCAGGCCGGGCTCCGCGCGGTAGGTGAGCATCGCGAGCTGCCGGGCCAATTCCAGGCCCCGGCGGGGGGACTCGGGGAAGCCCGGGTCCATCAGCAGGGCCTGCCGCGCCACGTGGTTGAGGCCCACCACCCACGCGGTGGCGGACTCCGTGGTGGCGATGGGGAAGAGTCGCGCGAAGCGCTCCGGCGCCAACGCCGCGAGGCAGAGCACCACCATGCCGCCCAGGGAGCCGCCGGTGACGAGCTCCACGTCGTCCAGACCCAGCGCGTCCATGGCCAGCAGGATGCTCCGGGCCTGGTCCCACGGCGTGACGGTGGCGGGCAGGCGCTGTTCGTCCTGGCGCAGGTCGCCCTTGGGCAGCGGCAACGGCGGACCGAAGCGCGCGTCATCCGTCCGCAGCGGGAAGCCCTCGTCGGCCGGGCCGCTGGTGCCGTAGCAGGAGCCCAGGTTGTTGAAGCACAGAAGCCGCACGCGGGACGGGTCCAGCGCGCGCCGCGGGCCGATGAGTGGCTCCCACCAGCCGCCCTTGCCGCCCGCGCGCATGTCGCCGGTGAGCGCGTGGACCAGCAGCACCGTGGGGACGGACGCGGGGGCTCGGGCCGGGCCTCGATGACGGGCTTCCGCCGCGAGCGCCTGCTGTTCGGCCACGGTGCGGCGGACGACGCGCAGCGCGCTCGCCTGGGCTTCGTCCTCGGAGAGGACGCGCGCGCGTGACTCGAGCCAGGGGACGTCCTCCGCGGGGCCCCACCACCAGCCGCGGACGAGGTGGTTCGTGATGCGGGCGCCTGCCTCCAGCGTCAAATCGGGCAGGGAGACGTCGAAGACACGCGGGGCGGGAAGGTGGGTGGTGGGCACGGAGACTCTCCGGGAGCGATGCGGGAACGGCCGTCCTGAATGCGGAGGGAGGGGAGAAGACGGCGTGCCGTCAGGTGGAGGCGCGCGGCGAGGACAGGGAGGCGCGCGTCCAGAAACGACGGAGCCCACCAACCCTCGCGGGTGGATGGGCTCGATGGCTCACCAGGGTCGGACGGACATCAGCCGAACTTGGAGGGCGAGAGCCCACCCGGCATCGACATTCGACACATGGCGTTTAGCGACGTCATTGGCGCCAACGGATAAGCGCTCGTCTTGCCGGAGTCAAGTCAACCCACCGCCGTGCACTGCGCCGCGACGACCTGGGGCGCGTCGTCCACAACCTGCCACACGCGCGTGTAACGGAAGTTCCCTTCGAAGCGGGCCCCCTGGAACTCACCGGATAGCGCGGCATGGACGACGACCACGGCGCCCGCGGAGAGGTAGCGGAAATGTGTGTCGGTGAAGTCCACCCGTGTGAGGCGCAGGGCTCCCGAGCGATGCGATTCCAGGTCGGATTCCTTGTCGAGGACGTGGCCGGTGTGGCTGACGAAGAGGAGGTCGTCGGAGAGGAGGGCGTCGAGCGCGGCGACATCGCTCGAGAGCATGGCCCGTCTCAGCGCCTCCTCCGCGGCCAGGAAGTCTTCCTCTGGAAGCATGGCGATCCTTGTCTGAGGCGACGTGCGGGGTGGAGCTTCCGGGTATTGCACAATGACACCTCATGTCATCGCACGCCCGGCGCGCGAGGACATCGCAAGAACCGGGTTGCTCCACCATGTGTTGGCGGACATACGTTTTCGCGAAGCGCATCCCAGGAGCATCGGCATGGCATCCAGCGACTACGCCCGCATCGAACAAGCCATCCTCTATCTCGACGCACATGCGCGCGAGCAGCCGTCCCTGGACGACGTGGCCGCGCACGTGGGGCTGAGCACCTTCCACTTCCAGCGGCTCTTCTCGCGCTGGGCGGGCATCAGCCCCAAGCGCTTCATCCAGGTGCACACGCTGAGCTCGGCCCGTCGCCTGCTCGACGAGCGCCGCAGCGTGCTGGAGACGTCGCTGGAGGTGGGCCTGTCGGGCAGCGGCCGGCTGCATGAGCTCTTCGTGACACTGACGTCGATGACACCGGGGGAATACAAGCTGGGCGGCGAAGGGCTCACCGTGCGCCATGGCGTCCACCTGTCACCGTTCGGCGCGTGTCTGCTCGCCGTCTGTGAGCGTGGCATCTGCGGCCTGCACTTCCTCGCGGGTGAATCAGAGGCGGAGGCGCTCGCCTCGCTGCGCAAGCAGTGGCCGCGCGCCACGTTCGAGGCGTCCGCGGAGGACACGGCGCCGTGGATGGAGCGCATCTTCCAGGCGGGACACGGTGGTTCGGAGTCGAGCCCCTTGTCGGTGCTGGTGCGGGGCACGCCCTTCCAGGTGCAGGTGTGGCAGGCGCTGCTGCGGGTGCCGTCGGGCGAGGTGACGACGTACGAGGACCTCGCACGCGCCATTGGCAAGCCCAAGGCGATGCGCGCCGTGGGCTCGGCAGTAGGCGAGAATCCCGTGGGGCTCCTGATTCCCTGTCACCGCGTGCTGCGCAAGACGGGCGTCTTCGGGGAGTACCGCTGGGGCGCCTCACGCAAGCGGGCGATGCTGGCGTGGGAGGACTTGCGGTACGACGGCGCGCCGGTCAGCGGTATGTGAGCAGCGCGCGCTGGGGGCCTTCGAAGTGGCTGTGCTCGTTGAGCGTGGACAGATAACGGCCGCGCTCGCTGTAGATGACCTTGGTGAGGCCGCAGTTCGCCAGCGTCAGGTTGAGGCGGAAGGCGTGCTCGTCGGGGATGCGGAGCAGCTCCTGGCAGATGGCGGTGATGGTTCCCCCGGAGGTGAAGACGAGCGCGTTCTTCGACGCGCCCATCTCCTGGATGAGGGCATCCATCGCGCGGCGGCACCGCTCGCCGAAGGCGGACCAGGGCTCGGTGTACTCCGCGTCGTGCTGGCCGGTCACCCAGCGCGCCACGGCGTCGGTGAAGAGTGCCTGGTAGGCCCGCCGGGGCGACTCCGTCTGAGACAGCTCCGCTCGGAGCACCTCCGGGTCCGCGTAGCGTGGTGTGTGCCGGGCGACGATTTCCTCGTGGTCGAACTCGTTGAAGCCCGCCGTCTGCACGGCCACGGTGCCGCAGCCGAGCGCGGCGAGGCACGCCTCCGCCGTCTGCCGGTGCCGCGCCATGGTGCCGGTGACGACGGCGTCCACGCGGGGGAGCCGCTCGCGCAGGGACTCACCGAGCACCCGGGCCTGTACGAGGCCCGTCTCCGACAGTTGGTCGTAGTTCGCCGCGCCGAACGAGGCCTGGCCGTGCCGGACCAGATACACCACGCCCATCAGCGCGCCCCCTTGCGGATGAGCCGGTGGCAGCGCCAGCCCAGGTAATTGACCAGCACCCAGAAGTTCTTGAACGCGGGGTTGCGCGTCTGCTTGTGGTGGTAGCGGTAGTAGATTTGCTGGGCGATGACGGCGAGCCGGAAGAGGCCGAACACCTCGTAGAAGGTCCAGTTGGCGGGCTTCAGCTTCGTCTGGTCCAGGTAGTACGCCACGACCTCTTCGCGCCGGAGCATGCCGGGCAGGTGCGTGGGCTGGCGCCGCGTGGAGCGCATCAGGAAGTCGTCGTCGGCATGGACCCAGTAGGCCAGCGCGCTGCCCAGGTCCATCAGCGGGTCACCCAGGGTGGCCATCTCCCAGTCGAGCACGCCGATGATGCGCGTGGGCTCCTCCGGGGCGAGCACCACGTTGTCGAAGCGCCAGTCGTTGTGGATGACGCACGTGGCGATGTCCGCAGGCGTGTTCGCCTTGAGCCAGTCGCGTACGTAGCGGAAGCTGGCGACGTTCCACGTCCGTGCCTTCTCGTAGCGCGCCGACCAGCCCTCCACCTGCCGCGTGGGATAGCCCGGCCCCTTGCCCAGCGACGTCAGGCCCACGGCCGCCGGGTCCACGGCGTGCAGCTCCACGAGCTTGGCGATGACGTTGAGGCACAGCGCTTGCGTCTGCTTCGCGTCCAGCGCCAGCCCCCGGGGCAGGTGCTTGCGCGGGATGAGCCCCTCGATGCGCTCCATGACGTAGAAGTCGGAGCCCAGCACGGCTGGGTCCTGGCACAGGCCCACCATGGTGGGCACGACGGGATAGGCCGGCTTCAGCGCCCGCTGCACCGTGTACTCACGGGCCATGTCGTGCGCCGACTTCGCCTTCGTCCCCGCAGGAGGGCGGCGCAGGATGAGGTCCCGGTTGGCGTACTTCAGCCGGTACGTCCAGTTGGAGGCACCGCCCGCGTACTGCGTGACTTCCGGCGTGCCTTCCAGCGTGGGGACCTGGGCCTTGAGCCAGGCATCCACGGCGGGGAGGTTCAGCTCCTCGCCCGGGCGCACGGCGCCAGCGGGGTCGATGGTCGCGGTCGGTGGCATCGGTGGGCTCTCTCTGGCTCAGCTCGGCTTCGGCTGCGAGCCGGGGCGCATGCCTCGCGTATTCCGGCGCAGCATCCACGAATAGAGCTCACGCGGCAGCAGGCGCTTCAGCCGCCAGGTCCTGCGGCCATCCGCGTGGGGCAGGACGTAGAAGCCGCGCTCGGCCACCGCGTCGAACACGTCGTTGGCGATGTCATCCGCGGTGATGGCGGAGCGCTCCAGCAGCCGCGCCATGGTGGCTCCCAGCCTCGGGTCCGTGGTGCGCAGCGAGTCACCCAGGTTCGTCTTGAAGAAGGACGGGCACACGACGCTGACGCCGATGCCGAACTCCGCCAGCTCGTTGTGCAGCGTCTCGGACAGCGACACGACGGCGGCCTTGGTCGCGTTGTAGCTGCTCATCAGCGGCACATCGAGCAGGCCCGCCATGGACGCCACGTTGACGATGTGGCCGTGGCCCTGCTTCTTGAAGGCAGGCGTGAACACCTTGCACCCACGCACGACGCCCAGCAGGTTGATGTCGATGATCCACTGCCAGTCATCAATCGACACGTCCTCGATGGCGCCCGCCTGCGCGACACCGGCGTTGTTGATGACCACGTCCGCGCCGCCCCACTGGGCCGTGAGCCAGTCCAGGGCCTCGCGCAGGTCCTCCTCGCGCCGCACGTCACAGCGCAGGTAATGGGCCTGGGGCGCCAGCGCGGAGAGCTCCTTCAAGGCCTCCTCGCCGCGGGTGTCGTTGACGTCGCCGATGCAGACCTTCCAGCCGGCGCGAGCGAAGCGCACGGCGATGGCCTTGCCAAGTCCGCTGGCACCACCGGTGATGAAGATGCGTTGAGTTGCCATGGCTGTCAGCTCCGGGAGAAGCCCCGCTTCGACAGCTCGATGCGGGCGATGAGACCCTTGTGCACTTCGTCCGGGCCATCCGCGAGGCGCAGGCTGCGCGCCTGGGCGAAGAAGCCCGCCAGCGGCGTATCTTGGGATACACCCGCGCCGCCGTGAAGCTGGATGGCGTCATCCACCACCTTCTGGAGGACACTTGGCGCGACGACCTTGATGGCGGAAATCTCCGTCATGGCTCCGAGCGCCCCCACCTGGTCCATCTTCCAGGCCGCGTAGAGCGTCAGGAGCCGCGCCTGGTCGATGGCGATGCGAGCCTCCGCCACCTTCTCGCGGTTTCCACCCAGGTTGAGGAGCGGTTTCCCGAAGGCCGTGCGCTTCATGCCCCGGTCAATCATCAGCTCCAGGGACCGCTCCGCCGCGCCGATGCAACGCATGCAGTGGTGGATGCGGCCCGGTCCGAGCCGGCCCTGGGCAATCTCGAAGCCCATCCCCGGTCCGGCGATGACGTTGTCTCGCGGCACGCGCACGTTGTCGAAGTGCACCTCGCCGTGGCCGTGGGGCGCGTCGTAGTCGCCGTACACGGGAAGCATTCGGCGGATGCTCACGCCCGGCGCGTCCAGTGGCACCAGCACCATGGAGTGCTGGTGGTGGCGGTCCCCTCCGGTGTCGGGCGTGCGGGCCATGAAGATGACCACCTTCGCGTTGGGGTGCCCCAGGCCGCTGGACCACCACTTGCTGCCATTGAGGACGACCTCGTCGCCGTCGACGATGGCGGTGGCCGCCATGTTGGTGGCATCCGACGAGGCCACGTCCGGCTCCGTCATGCAGAACACCGAGCGGATGTCCCCGGCCAGCAGCGGCTTCAGCCAGCGCTCCTGCTGCGCCTTGGAGCCGTACTTCCAGAGCACCTCCATGTTGCCGGTGTCCGGGGCGCTGCAGTTGAAGACCTCGGGGGCGATGAAGCTGCGGCCCGTCTCCTCGGCGATGGGGGCGTACTCCAGCGTGCTGAGCCCGGCGCCGAGCTTCTCGTCGGGGAGGAACAGGTTCCACAGCCCCTGGGTCTTCGCCAGGGCCTTCAGTTCCTCCATGACGGGGGGCACCCGCCACGTCTTCCAGTCGCCGCCCTGGGCGGTGGCTCGGAGCTCTTCGTGATAGCGGGCCTCCGCCGGCAGGATGTGCTCGCTCATGAAGCGCTTCACGCGCTCCAGGTAGTCCTTGGCTCGCTCACTGGGCTCGAAGTCCATGGCCTTCATCCTGCGCATGGGGCCTTGATGCATCCAGTGAATGTTGGTCATGTGTTACCATGAACCCTGTTCAGGATTCGGCGCGGCTCGCCCGGCTGGACCTCAACCTCTTCCGGGTCTTCGACGTGGTGCTCCGCGAGCGGAACCTGACGCGCGCGGCGGAGGTCCTGTTCCTCAGTCAGTCGGCCGTGAGCCATGCGCTGGCCCGCCTGCGCGAGCAGCTGGGAGAGCCGCTGTTCGTCCGGGAGGGGCGCGGTGTGGCGCCCACGGCGTTCGCGGAGCGGCTGGCGCCGGAGATTCGGGAGGCGCTGGCGCTGTTCGAACAGGCGGTTCATCGCGGACGCGGCTTCGACCCGCGCCGGGACGTGGGCCAGTTCACGGTGGCGATGAACGACGTGCTGGAGCCGTCGATTCTCCCGCTGCTCGTGGCTCGGTTACGGGCGCACGCGCCGAAGGTCCGCATCTCCAGCGTCCGGCTCGACCGGGCGCGGCTCGAGCGGGACCTCGCGTCGGGGCGGCTCGACCTCTCCATCGACGTGGAGCAGCAGACCGGAGCGGAGCTGAAGCGCACGGCCCTGTTGCAAGACACCTTCTGCGTGGTGAGCCGAGGCAGGCGCAAGCTGGACGTGGCGAAGTACATGGCGGCCCGGCACGTCACCGTGTCCTCGCGCCGCACCGGGCTGGCCGTGGAGGACCTGGTGCTCAGCCGCCTGGGCTACCAGCGTGACGTCGTCGTCCGGTGTCAGCACTACGAGGCCGCGTTCAAGCTCGTCGCGGACTCCGACTTGCTGCTGACGATGCCGAGGCGGCGCGCGGCGGAGTTGCACGCGCTGCTGGGCAACCACCTCCTGCCGATGCCGCTGTCACTGCCCCCGCTGGAGCTTCATGTCTACTGGCACCGGCAGGCGGATGCGGACCCGCGCAACCGCTGGCTGCGAGGCGAATTGCTCGCGCTGACGGGGTAGAGGGCCAGGAGCCCGTTGTTCGAAACCTCCATCGGGGACGGGGCCCCAGGTCCGGGAGGAGGCTGGGAGGTCGCTGTTCGGAAATGTCGGGGGTTTTGCGCGGCGGCAAATGTCCCGACATTTCCGAACAGCAAGGTGCAGGAGTCGCCCCGGGGGGCTCCGGGCCCTGCCGCTCAGCCTTGGATGTCGAAGCGAAGCGACGTCCGAGTTCCAGGCTGCACGTGCGGCAGCCCTTCGCCTGTGGCCAGCGCACCCTTGGCGGCGGTCCACGGCTCCACGCAGACGAAGTCCTTCCCACGTTGCGTCCACACGACGAGGACGCGGTACTCGGGGCTCCACGAGAGGCGAATGGGCTTGAGCCCAGGGCCCCGCTCCAACGTCGTTCCCGGCTTCGCGTGGTCCTTCAAGTGAAGGTCCACTTCCTCCTCGGTGAGGTTCAGCCCGGTGACGTTCACGTCCTGCTTGCGCCAGTTGTCCCACGCGCGCGTGGCGTCCGTGTCCACGCCCGCTTGGGCCTTCGCCGCGTCCGGCACGCGGAAGTACGGATGGAAACCCAGGTGCAGCGGCATGGGCCGCGTGTCCTGGTTCTCGAACGCGCTCTCCAGCGTGAGCCGTTGGCCAGCCAGCGAGAAGGTGAGCCGTGCGTCGAACCGCCACGGGAAGTGGCGCAGCGTCTCCTCGTTGGAAGACAGCTCCACCACGAGCCGTGACGTGTCCGCCTGCCGCACCTTCCACGGCAGTTTCCGCGCGAAGCCGTGCTGCGGCAGCGTGTACTGCTGACGGTCCACGGAATAGGTGTCCCCCGGCAGCGGCCCGGCATTGGGGAACAGCACGGGGATGCCCCCGCGCACGTTCTTCGCCGGGTCCGCGACGGTGGCCTCGTCGAGGTACAGCAACTCGTCACCGTCCACGCACATCCGGCTGACGAGGGCCCCGCGTGAAGGAAGGACCTCCACGCGGCACCCGCCGTCCACCAGCGCGTACGTGTCCAGGCCTGCGATGCCGGGGAACGGACCGTTCATACGTGCCTCAGATGGCGCCTTCGTTCGGGTCGTTGTCCATGAAGGGGTAGGGCACCTTCACGGGCGGGACGAAGGTCTCCTTGATGGTGCGAGGGCTGGTCCACCGCACCAGGTTGAGGGCCGAGCCCGCCTTGTCGTTGGTGCCGGACGCGCGGCCACCGCCGAAGGGCTGCTGGCCCACGACAGCGCCGGTGGGCTTGTCGTTGATGTAGAAGTTGCCCGCCGCGTGGCGCAGCTCGCGCAGCGCCGTGTCGATGGCCTTCCGGTCGCGCGCGAACACCGCCCCGGTGAGGCCGTAGGACGCGGCCTGGTCGACCTCGCGCAGCGTCTCCTCGTACTTCGCATCCGGGTAGACGTGCAGGCCCACCAGCGGCGCGAAGATCTCCTCGCGGAGGATGCGGTGGGTGGGGCTGTCGAGCTGCACCAGCGTGGGCTTCACGAACCAGCCCTGCTTCCGGTCCACGTCGCCGCCGGCCACGATGCTGGCCCCGCTGTCGCTCTTGGCCAGGTCGATGTACGAGGAGACCTTCTTGAAGGACTTCTCGTCGATGACGGCGCCCATGAAGTTGCGGAAGTCCGACACGTCGCCCATGCGAATCTCGCTGATGAGCGCCTGGAGGCGCGGCTTCAGCTTGGGCCACAGGGATTCGGGGATGAAGACGCGGCTGGCGGCGGAGCACTTCTGGCCCTGGTACTCGAAGCCGCCGCGGACGATGGCTACCGCGAGCGCCTCCAGGTCGTCCGCCGCGGACGGGTGGGCGACGATGAAGTCCTTGCCGCCCGTCTCACCGACGATGCGGGGGTACTGCTTGTAGCGGGAGATGTTCTCGCCCACCGTGCGCCACATGGCGTTGAACGTCGGCGTGGAGCCGGTGAAGTGGATGCCGCCCAGGTGCGGGCTGGCCAGCACCGGGTTGCCCACCGTGGGGCCGTCACCCGGGAGCATGTTGATGACGCCGTCGGGCAGGCCCGCCTCGCGCAGCAGCTCCATGATGTACCAGGCGCTCAGGGCCGCGGTGGACGACGGCTTGAAGAGCACCACGTTGCCCATGATGGCCGGCGCGGTGGCCAGGTTGAGGGCAATGGCCGTGAAGTTGAACGGCGCCACCGCGAAGACGAAGCCGTCCAGCGGGCGGTAGTCCGTCATGTTCCACGTCTGGTACGCGGCCTCCGGCTGCCAGCCGAGAATCTGCTCGGCGAAGTGCACGTTGAAGCGAATGAAGTCGATGGCCTCGCACGCGGCGTCAATCTCCGCCTGGTGGGCCGTCTTTCCCTGCCCCAGCATGGTGGCGGCGTTGAGGATGGGGCGGTAGCGCGTGGCCAGCAGCTCCGCGGCGCGCAGGAAGATGGCGGCGCGCGACTGGAAGGGCATGCGCGCCCAGTCGTCCTTGACGGCCAGGGCGGCCTGGATGGCCTGCTCCGCGTGGCTGGCGTCCGCCTCGTGCAGCGTGGCCAGCACGTGCTGGTGGTTGTGCGGCATGCGCACCGTGTCCGTCTTGCCGGTGCGGATGTGCTTGCCGCCGATGATGACGGGGATGTCGATCTGCTCACCGGCCATGCGCTTCAGCTCGGCTTGGACCTCCCGGCGCTCGGCGGTGCCGGGCGCATAGGAGAGGACAGGCTCGTTCTTCGGCGGCGGGACGCGGGTATGGGCGTTGATCACGCGGATTCACCTCGGGCGGAAACGAAGGGCGCGCAGCATAGCCAAGCAGCCCAGTGGGGGAAGCGTGGAAGGCGGCGCAATCTCCAGTGAACCCTTGGGGTTTTGGACAATTCCCCGCCATTCCGGGGCGCCTTGGCTCACTGACGCGGTGCGCGGGGACGATGAGGCCCATGCGCGTCCCCTCTCGCCCCGCCGAGCTTCCTTCCGGCGTGCGCGGTTTCTACCCGTCGGTGACGGGGGAGTTCGAGCTCACTGCGCTGGACGCGCACGACCACGTCCCGTTGCTGCTGAGTCCCTTCGGCTCCTCCACGTACCGGGGGCGTCGAGCCACGGCGCGCTGTCGCTTGGCGGTACGTCAGGTGTGTCGTGTCGAGCGGCCCCGGCCTCGCTGCGGGGCGCATGGAGACTTCTTTGGAGCGGCGCCGCCGGACGCCTCTTCGAGGAACTGTTGGAGGGCCGCCGCGTTGTTGTGCTCGGTGTCATGAGCGCTGTAGACGAGCGTCACCGTGCCGTGGCGCGCGGCTTCGAGCAGGGGCTGCCATGCCGCGGGATTCGCCGCGAGCTCGGCGGAGTATCTTCGGCAGAACTCGGACCAGCGGTCGGGGTCGTGTGCAAACCACTTTCGCAGCTCGGTGCTGGGGGCTGCGTCCTTCAGCCAGCCTTCGAGGGGAAGCGCTGTCTTCCGTACGCCTCGCGGCCACAGCCGCTCCACCAGGAAGCGCCGCCCATCCGTGCGGCTTGCTGCTTCGTACGCCCGCTTGAGTCGAATCGCCACTGGACCACCTCGCGTGTCACACGTTCGTTGGTGGCAACGCCCGGGCGCCCTGCGACCGTCCCGCGCTCCAGCGGGGCCGGCGCCCGTCCTCTCACTCGGGGCGCGCCGTGCCGGGGGGCGTCAGGGTGAGCGGCCTCAGCTCTTCCACGCGGGCTGGATGGTGGGCGCGGCCGGGGTGACGGCCTCCGTGCGAGCCAGCAGCGCGTGAAGCTGGGCGATGAGCACGGGCGGCTTCACCGGCTTGACCAGGTAGGCGTCCGGGACGGGCTGGTCCGCGGGCCCTTCCGTGCGAGGCGCATAGCCGCTGACGAAGATGACGGGGATGTGCTTGAGCGTGGGCTCGGAGCGGAAGTGGCCACAGAGCGCGTAGCCGTCCATTCCGTCCATGTTCACATCGGAGATGAGCACATCGGGCGGGTGCGCCAGGGCCTGCTGAAGCCCCGACTCGCCGTCGGCCGCCGTGGTGCAGTCAAACTCGCCGGAGAGCAGGAGACGGAGCGTCTCCCGCATCGTCCACGAATTCTCGACGATGAGGACCTTCGGCTTCACGACACCCCGACTCTCAGGGAGGCTGCCGCCCGGCGGTGCCCGGTGCACACGCTCTCCCCCGGCGAAAGGCCCAGCATCACCCCACGCGCCAGCCGGGGCAAGAGGGGGTGCACAGCACCCCTCGGGTCCGTGGGGGCCGCGGCGCGGCGCCTACTCCTCCGGAGGGGGGCTCACGAGGCCCTGACGCGAGACGGCGGAGTCGGGCTCCTCGTCGCCTCGGGCTTCCCTGTCCGGGACATCCTGGGACGTCCACTCCTCGCCGCGCTCCACGCGCGCCTCCCACGGCGTGTCGGCATGGGGCGCCGCGTCGCCGTGCTCGTGGGCGAGGTGCCGGGAGGCGTCCGCCGCGCCACGGTCCTGCGCGTCCGCCACCTGCCCGCGGTTGCGCGGTTGGAAATTCTCCCCGGCGTGGAAGCCCGCCTGCTGGTCATCGCCAATGTCCCTGGGCCGCGCGTCCTGGGGGCCCTTGTCCTTCTTGCCAGCCATGGTGCCGTCTCCGTGGGGCGGGAGGGCGTGAGGTTCCGCCCCGTTCGCTTCAAGTTCGGAGCGGGCGGCCCCTGGGGCAACGACGCCAGGGCCCACTGACGGGAGGGCGGCCTAGCGAGGCGGAGGCGGCGCCTGCCGGGCCAGGGCCGGTCCCCTTCGCGACAGTTGCGCCACCACCTCCGCGAGCCCCGCGGTGGGCGCGGCGATGCGGCAGGCGGCCCCGCCGTGGACCAACCCCACCACCTGCATGCGCGCGTCCACCAACGGCGCGCCGGAGTCTCCGGGCCGGCCCCGGATGGTGGTGAAGAGCGCGGCGGGCACCTCGGGAAGCGAAGGGCAGCGGCCCAGCCGCTCCAGCACGGCCTGCTGAGGTTCGTCGGGACGGTCATTGCGGCCCACGAACACCAGCGGCTGGCCCGGAGCGGGCAGGGCCTGGGCGACGTCCAGTGGACGCACCGGCGCTGGCGCGTCCAGGCGGAGGACGGCGATGTCCCGGCCCCGGTCTACGTGCACGGCGCTGCCGTCCATCCGGCGTCCGCCCAGGAAGGACAAGGGCACCCGCGTGTCCTCAGTCCGGAGGCAGTGCGCGGCGGTGAGAATGTGCCGGCCGTCTTCCACCACCACGCCCGCGCAGTGGCCCGGCTCCAGCGTCACCGTCGCCGCCGCCACGTCGTCGAGGTCCGGAGGTGCCTCCTCCTCCGACGTGTGGCATGCCGTCAGCAGCAACGCCCCCACGCCCGCCCCCAGCCACGTCCTCGAGCCCGCGTCCCTCATCCGTCACCCTCGTGGCCCGCTCACCTGGCCGGCGCCTTCGGAGGGAGGATGTGCACCCACGCGTCCGGGGCTCCGGGCAGGGCTGCCAGGCCGCCGTCCAGCCGAGGCCCGAGTTGTCAGGTGCTTGTCGCCTGGGGCCGCATGAGCGGTGCGACACTCAACGCCGACACGGCACTGATGATGTGTGCCTGTCGCAAGGAAACGTGATATCCCATTAACCTCTGCATTTCGCTGACCCCGCCGGTTCCCCTTCGTGAGCGACGAGGAGAAGACAGCAGTCCTGGACGAGCGCAGCCGTCCTCCGAGTTCATGGGGGGACCGCATCCGCACGCCCATCACCCTGCCGGGAGCGCGCGCCGGGGAGCGCCGCTCGTTGGCCGTGGGCATGGTGGTGACGGGGCGCTACCGGGTGGAGGGGTTGCTGGGCGAAGGCGGCATGGGCCGCATCTGGCTGGCCACGGACCTGCACGAGCACCGCCGGGTGGCGCTCAAGGAGATGCAGGTCCCCGCGGGCCTGACGGCGGGCAAGACGGAGGAGCTGGTGCTGATGTTCCGGCACGAGTTCTTCGCCATGAAGAAGCTCCAGCACCCCGGCACCCTCAAGGTCTTCGACTGGGGCATGACGGAGGCCGGCAACCGCTTCATCACCATGGAGGTGGTGGACGGGCAGGACCTGAGCTCGCTGGGGCGTGAGTCGCCGCTGGACACGCGCACGCTGTACCGCGTGCTCATCCAGATGTCCCAGGTCCTGGCCTTCCTGCACTCGCGGCTGTACGTGCACTGCGACATCAAGGCCAGCAACATCCGCATCACCAGCGCGGGCGCGGTGAAGCTGATGGACTTCGGCGTCATGCACCAGCTGGGCACCCCCAGCCCCGGCCGTCTCAAGGGCACGCTGGAGTACCTGGCGCCGGAGTGGCAGCGCGGCGCGAGCATCGACGGGCGCGCGGACCTCTATTCGCTGGGCGTCATGGCCTACTACCTGGTCACGCGCCGGCTGCCCTTCAAGCGCAACACCCCGGCGGCGCTCCTGGCGGACCACCTGACGCGGCCGCCGCCGAAGCCGTCCACGATTTGCCCGGTGGATCCACAACTGGAGGAGATCATCCTCCTGCTGTTGGCGAAGGATCCGCGCGAGCGCTTCCAGGACGCGAGCGAGCTGATGGAGGCGCTCTGCCACGCCAGCGGCGAGCCGATGCCGGAGGAGCCGCTGTCGGCGCGCGCCAGCTACCTGCACGTGCCGGAAGTGGTGGGCCGCGCCGCGGAGCTGGAAGCGCTGATGAACGGCCTGGCCGAGGCGGACTGGGGCCAGTCCCGCGCGGTGCTTATCGGCGCGCCGGCGGGCGTGGGCAAGACGCGGCTGCTCCAGGAGTTCGAGCTCCAGGCGAAGCTGGCGGAGCTGCCCTTCGGCCGGGGCCAGTGCCGCGCGGAGGGGCAGGCGCCGCTGACGCCCATCGTCCAGGCGGTGCGGTGTCTGGTGCCGCTCACGCCCTCGGAGATGATGGAGCGCCTCGGGCCGAAGCTGCGGCAGTTGCTCCCGGGCCTGACGCCGGACGCGGGCGAAGTGCATCCGGTGGCGGGCGAGGAGAAGCTGGCCTTCTTCGGCGCGCTGGCGGAGTGGGTGCAGGCGCTGGGCCGGCGGATGACGCTGGTGCTGTGCTTCGAGGACCTGCAGTGGGCCGACAGCGCCACGCTGGAGGTGCTCAACGTCCTCATCCGCGCCCTGTACGGCACGCGCGGCATGGTGGTGGGCACGTTCCGGAACGGCGAGCTGAGCCGCCTGAGCCTGGCCTTCCAGACGGTGGACGAGAAAATCACCACCCGCATGGACCTGGAGCCGCTGGCCGCCGAGCACGTGCGCACCCTGGTGGAGCTGGCGCTGCCGGGGCTGGCCGTGCCGGAGGCCTTCGTCACGCGGTTGCATGAGACGACGGGCGGCAATGCCTTCTTCGCCACCGAGTGCCTGCGCGCGCTGGTGGAGGAAGGCGCGCTGACGCGGGTGGGCGGCCGGTGGAGCGCCGTCGAGGGACTGGACACACGGCCGCTGCCCGCCAGCATCCACGACGCGGTGCTCGCGCGCCTGGGCAGTGCTCCGGCGGAGCAGGTGTCGCTGCTGCGCCAGTTGGCGCCCGCGGGCCGCAGCCTGGAGCTGCCCATGCTCCGCGCGCTGGCGGAGCTGCCCGAGTCCGAGCTGTTCGCGGTGCTGGACGGCATCGTGGAGCGGCAGTTCCTCCAGGAGGTGGAGGGCCGCTACGTCTTCACGCACGACACCGTGCACCAGGCCGTCTACGACAGCACGCCCGAGGAGGCGCGGCGCGTGGCGCACGGCCGCGTGGCGCTGGCGCTCCAGACGCTGCACTCGTCGCGGCCTGAGCTGTCGCGCACGGTGGGGTGGCACTACCTGCGCTCGTCGGAGCCGGAGCTGGCCATTGGCCCGCTGCTGGACGCGGGCCGGGCCGCCATCGAGGCGCAGGCGCTGCTGGAGGCGACGCTGCTGCTGAAGGAAGCGGCGATGCTGCTGGAGGCCGCGCCGGACTTCCCGGGCCGTGACAGGCTGCTCTTGCGCATCTGGGTGACGATGGTGGAGGTGGGCTATTCGAGCGACCCGCCCACCTCACTCGTCTTCGCGCGGAAGCTGAGCGACCACTGGACCTCCACGGTGGACCTGGCGGACGGGCGGACGCAGGCGGTGGCCGCGCTGGAGGCCGCGTGCGCCGCGCCCGAAGTGGAGCGTCCCGCGCGCCTGAAGGCGCTGTTCCGCGAGCGGGAGGCGGACACGTTCGCCAGCACCGCGGACGTCTTCTGGAAGCAGGCCGAGCTGCGCATCCTCCAGGCCATGGCGCTGGCCAGCGTGGGCCGCACGGAGGAGCTGACGGCGCTGCTGGAGCGCGTGCGGGCCGAGCAGCCGGAGGTGTCGCCCTACCGCGCCGCGGTGCAACTGGCGCCCGCCCAGTTGTGTGCCTACACGGGCCGCTTCTCCGGTGTGCTGGAGACGCAGTACGAGCAACTGAACCGGCTTCGCGGGCTGTGCGAGGTGACGGGCCGGCTCCCCAAGCGCCTGGCCTGGGCGCTGGGCATGGGCGGCTTCACGATGAACATGAACCTGGCGCTGCGCGGCGAGCCGCTGGACGCGCAGGCGCTGCGCGACGGGTACGCCGTGGCGGAGGCCCATGGGTTCACGGACGTGCGCGGCTTCCATCTGTTCGCGGTGGTGACGCGCGCGGCCTTCACGGGCGACGGCGCGGCGTTCGTCCCGGCCTTCACGGAGAAGACGGAGCTGGTGCGGCGGCTGGGCAACCCCCGGTTGATGGAGCGCAACCTGGCCCTCTTCACACCACCGTACTACCTGGAGCGCGGCGAGCACGAGCACGTGGCCGCGGTGGTGGCCCGCGCCGAGGCGCTGGCGCGGGTGCTGCCCGAGGACCGGTGGCTCCAGTGCCACCTGCGGGTGTATCAGGCCTGCCGCGACGTGCTCTTCGAGGATGCGGGGGCGGCGCGCCGCTCACTTCCCGCGGCCCTTGCCGCCGCGCGCGAGGGCGGCGTCCGCATGGAGACGCTGCTGCGCGTCTACCAATCCCGCTTCGAGCGGGAGCAGGGCAACCTGGTGGCGGCGCAGGACGCGGCGGAGGCGGCGCTGGCGCGGGCCACGGACCCGGTGCTGGCCAATCCGTGGGATGAAATCCTCTCCCGCCGGGCGCTGGCGGCGCTGCTGCCCGGTGAGGAGGGCCTGGCGCACCTGCGCCGGGCGCTCGCGCTGGCGGAGCTGACGGGCAACGTGCTCCAGGTGGGGCTGGTGCGCCTGGCGCTCGCGGAGCGCGCGCGGGACGCGGAGTCCTCCGTGGTGGCGCTGGAGGCGGCCGAGGCGGCCTTCATGGATGCCCGGGCCTCCAGCCTGCTGTCCCTGGCCAGTTCCCTGCGGGGTGCGCTCCAGCGCCGCGCCGGGGAGCTGCGTCAGAGCGCCTGATGTGACGCTGGAAAGTCGACGGGACTGTGTCCTCACGGCCCGGACGTGGGGCGTTAGACTCGGGCCATGGCCCCGACCCCACTGCGGTTCCTGCTGGATTTCATCTCGCCGTATGCCTACCTGGCCTGGACGCGCCTGCCGGCGCTCGCCGCGCGCCATGGCCGCACCGTGGAGCCGGTGCCCGTGCTGCTCGCGGGGGTGCTCAACGCGACGGGAAACATCGGCCCCGCGGAGGTCGTGCCCAAGCGGGCCTACCTCTTCAAGCAGACCTTCCGCATCGCCCATGACTTTGGCGTGCCCTTCGCGCCGCCGCCGACGCATCCCTTCAACCCGCTGCTCGCGCTGCGCGTGACGGCCGCCGTGGATGACGTGGAGGCCCGGAGCCGGCTGGTGAGCGCCCTGTATGCCTCCGCCTGGGGCGGCGGGAAGGGGGCGGAGTCTCCCGAGGCCGTGGGCGCGGCGATTCAGGCCGCGGGGCTGGACGCCCAGGCGCTGCTCGCGGCGGCCCAGACGCAGGAGGTGAAGGACCGGGTCCGGCGGAACACCGAGGCGGCGGTGGCCGTCGGGGCCTTTGGCGTGCCCACCTATCTGGTGGACGACGAGCTGTTCTTCGGCGTGGACTCGCTGGGGCACCTGGAGCAGTTCCTGCGCGGCGAGGACCCGCTCACCCCGGCGGACGTCGAGCGCTGGCGCACGCTGCCAGCCAGCGCGTCCCGGCGCTGAAGCCAGCGCACGCGGGCGCCGCTTTCCGCTAGGGTCCCGGAGTCATGGTCTCCGGTCGGCCCGCCTTGTTGACCTCCCTCGTTCGGCTCCTCGCGCCCGTGGCGCGGGGGGCGGTGCACCTGGAGGTCCTCCCTTCATGAACGTCCTCGCCGAGTTGGGCATCGCCGTCGCCGGCCTGGTGCTGGCGCTCGTGCTGCTGTCCATGAATCTATGGCGCAGCATCCTCTTCCTCTTCCCATCCAGCGTGCGGGTGGAGCCCGAGGCGCCCGCCGACCAGATGGATTTGCCCCTGGAGCTGTCGGGGCGCGCCAACCAGCTCCAGGCGCTGGGGTTCGTGCCGCTGGGCAGCCACGAGGAGAAGCCGCGCCTCCAGCGCGCCACGCGCTCCTACGATTGGGCCCACCCGGGTGAGCGCGTCTTCGCCACGCTCCACGAGGGGCAGGGCGGCGTGCCCCGGCTGTACCTTCTCACCCCCCTGGCCTCCGGGGGCTTCGTCATCACCGCGGACTACCGGCGCCCGGCGCTGGAGGTGCCCGGCGTCTATCTGGCGGGTTCACTGGAGGACGCTCCGCCCGACCGCCTGCTGCGCGCGCACCTGCGCCGCCTGGACGGGTTGCAGCCCGCCGGGGATTTCACCTGGGAAGGCAGGGTGGCCGCCGGGCGTTCCTGGTACCAGGGGCTCGGTCGCAAGGAAATCCGGAAACAGAACCTTCAAGGTTTGTTGTGGACCGTCATTGCGCTTGCCATCGTCGCCAGCGCCTTTTTCGGGCCGCGCGCGCCCTAGGGCGCCCGTCCCACACGTCACGACGTCACGGCGCGCGTGCACCGCGCGCCCCATGAGAGTAGGTAGACGACCATCATGAAGAGCGTGTCCAAGAACGAGGAAATCTACTTCCTGTCCGGCAAGCGCACCCCGTTCGGTACCTACGGGGGAAGCCTGAAGGACCTCAGTGCCACCGACCTCGCCGTGGAGTCGGCGAAGGCTGCGTTGGCCCAGGCGAAGGTGTCTCCGGAAGACGTCCAGCACGTCGTCTACGGCAACGTCGTGCAGACCAGCGCGGACGCCATCTACCTGCCGCGCCATGTGGGCCTGCGCACCGGAGTGCCCGTCCCTGTGCCTGCGCTGGGGGTCAACCGGCTGTGCGGCTCCGGCTTCCAGGCCTTCATCACGGCGGCGGAGCTGATGCTCACCGAGCAGGCCGCCGTCGTGCTGGCCGGTGGCACCGAGTCCATGAGCCAGGCCCCCCACGTCATCCGCGGCGCCCGCTGGGGCCTGCCGCTGGGCAAGGGCAGCCTGGAGGACATGCTGTGGACGGCCCTCACCGACAGCTACACCGGCCAGGCCATGGCGCTCACCGCCGAGCAGCTCGCGGTGGACTACTCGCTCACGCAGGACCAGGTGGACGAGTACGCCGTCCTCACCCAGAAGCGCTTCGCCGCCGCGCAGGAGGCGGGCCGCTTCCAGGATGAAATCGCCCCCGTCACGCTGAAGACGAAGAAGGGGGAGACGGTGGTGTCCCGGGACGAGCACAACCGTCCGGAGACGTCGGTGGAGAGCCTGCGCAAGCTGCCCAAGGTCTTCAAGAAGGACGGCGTGGTGCACGCGGGCGCGGCCAGCGGCATCTGTGACGGCGCCGGCTCCATGGTGATGGCCACCGGCAGCTTCGTGAAGAAGCACGGCCTGCAGCCCATTGCCCGGCTCGTCAACTGGGGCGTCTCCGGCTGCGACCCGAAAATCATGGGCATCGGCCCCGCGCCGGCCATCCGCCAGCTGCTGGAGCGCGCCCAGTGTCAGCTGTCGGACATCGACCTCTTCGAGGTCAACGAGGCCTTCGCGCCGCAGTACCTGGCGGTGGAGAAGGAGTTGGGGCTGCCCCGCGAGCGCACCAACGTCAACGGCGGCGCCATCGCCGTGGGGCACCCGCTGGGGGCTTCCGGCGCGCGCATCACCACCACGCTGGTGTACGAGCTGAAGCGTCGCGGCGCCCGCTATGGTATCGGGTCCGCCTGCATCGGTGGCGGCCAGGGCATCGCGGTGCTCGTCGAGGCGCTCTGATGACACAGGACTCCCAACCAGGACGCGAGATGAGCAACGAGGTGGACGCGAAGACGGCGCGTGAGCGGGCCAAGGCCATCGCAGAGCAGCGCCGCGCCGAGCGTCGCAACCGCAAGCGCAAGTGCGTGGTGTGTAGCGTGGAGGAGAGCGACAAGACGCCCCTGACGGCACACCCCGAAGGCATTGGCCCGGCCTGCAAGGACGAGGTCACCTGCCTGTCGCGCAAGGCCGCCAGCGGCCGGTGACGTTCCAGCCCCCGAGCCCGCGCGCTCCGTGCGAGGCTCGGGAGCCCACCTCCCAGGTGGGATGCCCAGGACGCGCAAGGGCCGGATTGTCGGGCCCGATTCTTGATGGCGGAATCGTCTCGGGGTAAACGTCCAGAATCTCTGGTTTATGACGAGGGTCGGAATGGGCGTTATCAGCTTCACGGGCGTCAAGGTGTTCTCCACCACGCTCGCGCGTGACCGCGAGAACATGGGTGAGAACATCACCAAGTGGCTCAAGGAGAACTCCAACCTGGAGGTGGTCGACAGGGTGGTGACGCAGTCCTCCGACAAGGAGTTCCACTGCTTGACCATCACGCTCTTCTACAAGCCGAAGGCTTGATTGGCCGCGAGGCAGTTGACGAAGCGTGGGTGTTCGAGGGCGCTTTCCCCGATGTCGGGGATGGGCGCCCTTCGTCATTTGGGGTTGCGAAGCGAGCGGTGTTCCACCACCTTTGGACGGCTCTGAGCAACGAGAGGATGGTGTACTGAATGCGACCGATGAGGAGCTTCGGAGGCGGGGGCGGCGGCATGGGACTGCCCGGCCTGGAGACCACGGCGTCCAAGTTGGCGGTGGCGCTGGTGGCGGGCTCCGTGATGTTCCACCTCACGAAGTCGCAGTCGGGTGGTTTGCTGCTGCTGTTCCCGGACCTGGTGTTCGGCAAGCTCTTCCTGTGGCAGCCGCTGACGTATGCCTTCATCGAGTCGAGCCCCATCGGCATCATCTTCGGTGCCATCATCACCTGGTCCATTGGCGGTTACCTGGAGTCCATCTGGGGCAGCAGGCGTCTGTTGATGGTGGCGCTGGGCATCGCGGTGAGCGCGGGCCTCATCACCTCGCTGCTGGCCATGCTGGTGCCCGGCGCGACGGTGCAGGCGTACGCGGGCGGCAACGTCATGACGTCGGTGCTGTGGGTGTCCTACGGACTCTCCATTGGCCGGGGGCAGACGAACTTCTGGGGTCTGCCGCTGTCGGGCAACGCGCTGGCGGGCATTGGTGCGGGCTTCGTCGTCCTGTCGGCCGTCACCAGTGGCTGGCAGACGCAGGTGCCGGACCTGCTGGGCCTCTGCATGGCGTTCGCCTACGTGCGCGGGGCCAGCCCGCGCAAGCTGTGGCTGCACCTGCAGCACTGGCGGCTGCAGCGTCAGTTGAAGGGCCGCTCCAAGCACCTGCAGGTGGTGCGGCAGGACCGGCCGGACCGGGACCAGTACCTCAACTGACGCCGGGCCCTTCGCGACTCAGTGGGCCGCCTCCGGGTGGCCGTACTGCTTGAGCTTGCGGTAGAGCGTCGCCACGCCGATGTCGAGCTGCTCGGCTGTGCGCGCGCGGTTGCCGCCATTCTGCGCCAGCACCGCCAGGATGTAGTGCTTCTCCATGTCCTCGAGCCGCTGCGGATTGCCGGTGGGCACCAGGCTGGGAGGCGCGGCGCGGACCTCCTCCGGCAGGTCCTCCCGCTCCACCCGAGTGCCCTCGCACAGCGCCACCGCACGCTCCACGGCGTTGCTCAGCTCACGCACGTTGCCGGGCCACGCATAGCGCAGCAACTGGTCCGCCGCGTCCGGGGACAGGCCCGACACCCTGCGGCCCAGGCGCTCCGCGGCCTCGGCGAGCAGCAGCCGCGCCAGGGGGAGCACGTCATCGCGGCGCTCACGCAGCGGCGGAATCTTCAGCTCGATGACGCGCAGCCGGTAGTAGAGGTCCTGACGGAAGCGCCCCTGGCGAACCTCCTCTGCGAGGTCGCGGTTGGTGGCGGCCACCAGCCGCACATCCACCTTGCGGCTGGCATTCTCGCCCACGCGGCGCACCTCGCGCTCCTGCAGCACGCGCAGCAGCTTGGCCTGCATGGAGGGTGGCACCTCGCCCACTTCATCCAGGAAGAGGGTGCCGCCATGGGCCGCTTCGAAGAGGCCGGCCCTGTCGTGGGTGGCGCCGGTGAAGGCGCCGCGCGCGTGGCCGAACAGCTCGCTCTCCAGCAGGCTCTCCGTGACGGCGGCGCAGTTGACGGCGACGAAGGCCTTGTGCGCGCGGCCTGACTCGTCATGGATGAGGCGGGCGATGCGCTCCTTGCCCACGCCGCTCTCGCCCGTGACGAGCACCGTGGAGTCCACCTTCGCCACCCTGCGCGCCAGGTTGATGACTCGCTGCATCGCCTCCGAGCGCGCCACCATGCCCGCAGGGTCCTCCGTCACGCCCGCGCGCGCCAGCGATTGCCGCTTCGCACGCAGCTTGCGCTCCGCCTGTCGCAGCGCCTCCGTCACCTGCGCCAGCATGCCTTCCATGCACTGGGTTTCGTAGAGGCGCAGCACCTCCGTGCACTCGGTGCTCCACTCCTCGGCGGGGCGGCCCACGTAGTGGCATGCCGCGTCGCCCTTGCCCACGCAGCGCAGCTCCGTGCCGTAGATGGGCTTGCCGTTGACGTAGCTCATGTAGCCGGACGCGAAGCCGGTGAGGCTCCAGCACACCGGCTGGTCGGACTGGCCCAGGTGCAGCAGGTGCTGCTCGGCTTCATAGGAGTCGTGCCACTGCGCTTCGGCGAAGGGCTCCGGGCCTTCGTCCGCGCGGCGCTGGACGGGCTCCACCCGGACCTGCCCCTGGAGGGTGTGCAGCCGCCCGCCGGCACGGCGCCACAGGGATTCGTCCTTCCAGGGAACCGCGCCCTTCATCGCTTCGGCCGTGCGCCAGCCGTGCGCGTAGCCCAGGCGCGTGAAGGTGCCGCGCGCCGCCGTCATCCCCATCAGCTTGATGAGCTCCTTGCGGAGCAGCCCCAGCGCCACCGGGTCCATCAGCAGCACGCGCTGGCCTCCGAAGTGGATGAGCCCGCCCCCCGGCTCGAACGACAGCAGCTCACTCAAGTCCAGCTCGAAACGGCCACCCACGCTGTACGACTCCTTCCAGAATGAGTGGAGTCTCTATCGTTTTGAGAGGTCCGTTGCACGGGAGGTTTAGGGAGCGGAGCAAATCCAATAGGTTGGAGTTTTGGGTGTCGTGGTCCTCCGGTTGCATTAGAAGGCGGCCGTCATGGGCGACGAACTCGACAGACGCGTGGTGCTTCAAGGCGCGGCGGCGGCCGGGGTGGTGGGC